>JAFQYI010000223.1 GCA_017406505.1 bacterium | reverse complement strand
ATTTGTGAAAAATCAGGGTTATCGTTTTTATCAGCATAAATCATACCGATAATTTCATCTTTTAGAATGTTTTGTTGGTAATATTCCAAAATTTCTTTAACAGTTCCTATTTTGATTTCTTCATATATTTTCGTTAATTCTCGTCCAACTGCAATTTTTTTTTCATTGCCAAAATATTCACATATATCATTTAAGGTATTCATTAATCTGTTTGGAGATTCATAAAAAACACAATTAATATTGGAAAATTTAAAAAAAATATCTTCTTTTAAAGCTTTTGTTCTTGGTAAAAAACCTACAAATGTAAAAAATTCCTCATCTCTTGGTACGGCAGATAAAAAAGTTGCAATAGCACATGCTCCGGGGATTGGTACAATTTTATGACCATTTTTTAATAACTCTAATTCTAAAACCGAACCCGGATCACAAATTCCCGGAGTTCCAGCATCAGAAACAAGAGCTATAGTATTATCATTTTTTAAAAGTTCTATTATTTTAATACTTTTTTCTTTTTCATTGAATTTATGACAATCAATTAATTTTGTACATATATCATATTTGTTAAGTAAAATTTTAGTATTTCTGGTATCTTCACAAGCAATATAATCTACATTTTTTAAAATATCTAAAGCTCTTAATGTAATATCTTGTAAATTACCTATGGGTAACGCAACGGAATACAAAATTCCCATTACAATCCTCTTTGTCTTTTTGTTGGTATAGAATATTGTTCTTCAAAATTTTTAAATGACTTATATAGTCCTGTAGTAGCTAAAATATTTAATATTTCTGGTGCCGCATTTTTAATGTACAATTTCTTTCCATTTAATAACGCTACTCTATGAATATCAGAAATTTTCTGAATATCTTGTAAAACAATATCCTTAACTTGAGAAAAATCAATAGATATATCTTCATTTGAATCTATATTAATATTTGTATTTGCGAAATTTATATGAAAATCAGTGTACATTGTTTTTTCCGAACATATTATTCATTTATTTGTTGCTTATTTATATATTAAATTGCTTATTAAATTTTTTCAAGTACTTTTTATTTATTAAGAATTAGCTGCATTTTTAAGTTCTTTATTAAAATCTATATATTTTACATTCAAATTTTTTAATTCATTAGGTATAGTAACGCAGCTGTTATTTGAAAAATTAGAAACCAATTTACCATGTATAGATGCATTGCTTGCAATATTTGATTTATTTCTAAGTGTACACATTGTATTAATTTGGCTATCTTTTAACCTGATATCCTCATTTGTAATGCTATGTTTTTCTGCGATATAACAACTTGAATTATTTTTTCTTCTTAAATAAACCATTAAATATATTAAAAGAGCAAAAACAGATAGACCTACGAAGGAATCTTTTTTGATATTTTTAATCGGAATAAGGCTTTCATCTTTAGAATATAAAAGTTCATAATTTTTAATATTTTCGCCTGATAAATTTATAAAAGTATCCTTACCATTTTGAACAATACTCATATCTGTATCTAAAGGAACATTTATATATTGAGTTTTTAAATTTTCAAGACAAGAAGTATTCTTTAATTGTATTTGTATTTCATTATTAGAAATGACTTTTTTATAAACAGAAGACTTATCTGTATCAAGAACAATTTTTCCTATATTACCATCAGATAATACAGAAACATTGGATAAAGTTGAAGCAAAAGAACTGCCCCCTATCAAAAATAAAAAAATTAATAATAATAATTTATATAAACCTGTCATTTAAACAGTTACTCCTGTTGCTTACATAGTAAGAATACATTTTTTATATTCAATTTACATCAACCGAAATATTTAAAAATTTTTATTAATCACAGGGTCAATATAATAAATTTTTCAACTAAAAATATGATGACTTTAAAAATTTTAATAATAAAACAAAAAGTTACGAAATATGATAAAATAATTGTAAAAGTGAAAGGAATAATACCATGCTTTTATCTTTATTTAATAGGAATGCTAATAAAAAAACAGATCCTCAAAGTAAAGAATTGACAGAAATTTTAGCAAAATTGAAAGAAATATACAGAGGCAATGATATTTCTGACGGAAGAAAAGCTTATTTAAGACGGATAATTGAGAAGTATGGATATTTGCCTTATCCTCACATAAGAGCATTAGAAGAATTAAATGCAGCCGATACATTATTCGGATTGGAAATTAAGTGGCAATTAAATGGAGTTTTATCAAATTCTACTTTTAAATTTAACCTTGGAGAAATTTCTCCTGTTAGCAGGGCAGGAATTACCAATTCGGATTGGTTAAAAAAAGAGTTGCATAATATAAAGCTAATTAATTTGGCATCATTGGGAAATGGCAATTATTCTCCGGCTCCCGGAAATTTTGTTGATTGGCTTAAACAATTATTGATATTACCTTCTGGAAATATTGAAAAAAATATTTTAGGAACAACTATTTATCTTATTCCATTTCATCCCAGAGATTTTGGCTGTGCATATTTACCAAGTTCCACAGGAATAAGTGATGCAGTAAAAGATGATTATTTAGTTGGTAAACTCGGAATTACAGCAGAAAAACAGGTTCAATTATTTATTAAGATGGCACAATTGGCAGGACACCCTGTAATATATGATATATTACCCCAAACAAGCAGATTTTCAAAAGAAGTTCTGTCAAATCCATCAATAGTTAGATGGTTTGATGTAAATTCATTAATTAACTCCTTAGAAAAAGAAATCGACAAGTTTGCTCCCAAACTTATAAAAAAATATGGTGAAAATAATGCTCAAATTGTAATTAATATTGCAAAGGGAACATTAAGAAGTGGTTCTGATGATATAAGTGAGCACTATTCACAAATTTATGATGATATTTGCCAATATTTAAAACCTAAAAAGAAATTATATTCAGAAAAAATGGCTGAAAAATCAGAACAAATAAAGTTGGTGAAAAAAGTTAAAGAAGTTATTGAAAAAGCAGAAAGCAAAAATTTTAATGATATAAAAAGTGAAGAAGATATAAATAATCAGGGTAATGATATTTCTGAGCTAATAAAACAGGGTTATTGGCCTGTTCCGGGGGGAGCATGGTGTTCTGCCGGTATGCCTGTTTTTGATAAAATGTCTGAAACTGGAGATTATCCAACATTTAAACATTACAATTACAAAGGTGAAGATGTCAGCAGATATGCAAATTTAGATTGTCAATCACCATTTTATTTTGTTTATTTGGAAAACGGAGAATATAATCAGCCTGTAATAAATTATTTTATAGATAAAGTAAAAAAATTGTGTAAAAAATATAATTTTGATGGAATTAGAGTTGATCATATTGATCATATTGTTGATGAAGTTTCTCAAAAAGGAGATAGACCAATAAGCTATAGAGCCCCTAAATATGTTCTTGCAAAATGTAATGAAGCTTTGAAACAAGAATGTAAGCATTTTGCCTCATTAGCAGAATATATGCTTGGTGGAAACAATATAAAAGAATACCATAGGGATATGCATTTTGATGTTTTATGGGGAAATGATATTATTTCACAAAATCAAAAAACGCCTTATGAAATAATAAAAAACAATAAAGATTTAAAAACTTATAACGAAGCACCTTTAACAAGAGGAATAGTATCTGTATTAAAAACTTATAATAATCAAGATGGTGAATTTAGAGATATAAATCAATATCCCGGGCAATTAGGAAAATCCGGAGCTTTATTTAAATGGTTTAAACTTCATTTTATTCCGGGAGGAAAAAAGGCACAAAGACCTATTATGTATGTTGATGGAGATGAATCATTTACTACAGTTGGAACGGAATCTTGTATCGGAGCAGAAGTTTCTCTTAAGAGAGCAAAAGACTATGATTTTTTTGAAAAATTTGATGCAATATCGAGATTTGCAAAAAATAATGATATTTTAACCGAAGGCGAAGCTCAGATTATAACGCAGGAAGATAATGGTTTTGTCAGCTGGGCAATAGCAAAACATCAAGTTTGGGAAAATCAATCAAAAGAAATAATTTTCGTTGTTGGTAATTATCTTGCACCAACCGAAAAAGATTTTTGTCAAGAAACAGGTGAATGCACTATTAAAGAAGGTATTTCAGTATATGATAAATCTATTGAAATTCCAAAAGAATATAAAGAAGCTTATGAGTATGTCTACAATTATGAAACAAAAGATTTTGAAGAAAGAAAACTTGAAAACTTTAATAACAGCTTGTTTTTTGACAAACTTGAACCAAGTGAATTTAGATTTTTCAAATTGGTAAAATAATGTACACGTTAGAGCAAAAAATTAAACAATTATTTATTGTTGGATATAAAAGTACAGATATAAATGATGATGCTGTTTGTTTGAATTTAATAAGAAATGGCATAGGGGGAATTATATTTTTTACAAAAAATATAATTTCTAAAAATCAAATCATAGAAACAATCCATAAAATAAAAACAGCAAGTTTAATATCTCCTTTTTTAAGTATTGACCAAGAAGGAGGCAGAGTAGAGAGAACAGAAAATATTCACAACGGAAAAAAATATTTAAGTGCATTAGATGCTGCAAAACAAGGATTAGATTTTGTAAAACATCAAACAGAAACATTATGTGAAGAATTATCGCAATACGGTTTTAATATGAATTTTGCACCTGTTTTGGATACAAATACAAATCCACAAAATCCAATAATAGGAATTCGTGCGTATGGAAATAATCCCAATGATGTTATTAAATTTAGTACAGAAGTTTTCAAAATCCATCAACAAAAAGGAATAATACCAGTAGGAAAACATTTTCCCGGGCATGGAGATACCTCAACAGATTCGCATTTAGAAATGCCAATTGTAGATTTATCAAAAGACGAATTTAAAAACAATCATTTAAAACCCTTTCAAAAAGCAATAGATAACGGAATAGAAGCATTAATGGCTTCTCATGTTTATTACCAATGTTATGATAAAGAACCTATTCCTGCATCTTTATCCAAAAACATTTTAACAGAATTGTTAAGAAACAAATTAGGTTATACAGGAGTCATTGTTTCCGATGACATGGTAATGGGTGCCGTTGCAGACAAAGATATAAAAACTGTTTATATCCAAGCATTAAAAGCCGGCATTAATGTGTTTATATACAGAAATTCAGATGAAAAATTACTTCAAATTTTAAAAAGTATAGCAGAAAATGCAAAGAAAGATGAAGAACTTTTATCAAAAATTGAAAAATCTTTTAAAAAAGTGATAGAATTAAAAAGAAAATATAAGATATTATAATCAGAGAGGAGATTATTATGAAAAAATTATTAGCAACAGCATTAATTTTAGCAGCTGGATTGTCAGTTTCAGCAGCAAATGTTTTTACAACAGTAGATAATGCTCTTAATAAAGCAGATTCAGCTGTAACTAATTCATTAAATAAGGTTACAAATGTAACAAACAAAGTAAATAACCAAAAAGAAGCACAAAAAGCAAAAATTAAAGCTCAAAAAGAAAAAGCAAAAGCTGCAAAGAAAGCTCAAAAAGAAAAATTAAAAGCAGCACAAAAAGCTCAAAAGGCAAAAATTAAAGCTGCTGAAAAAGCTCAAAGAGATAAAATAAATACTAAGAAAAATCAATTAGAAACAACTAAAAATGCGATTGACCAATTGTTAAAATAAATATTTTGTCAATAAAATTTATACAGTCTAATGAATTTCAAATTCATTAGACTGTGTTTTATATTATGGGAAATATTTAAAGGTACTTTTAAATATTATTAACATTATCCTCAAAAATTAATCTTGAATTAGAAAAAATTTTTTATATTGTGTTAAAATGTTTGTGTTATAAATTGAGGTTACTTATGAATAAACTTATTAAAATATTTATTTTATTTTTAACATTATCACTCGTACAAAATGTTTCTTATTGTACAGTTGAAAATGCAAATAAAAATTCTGTTGAAAAGAATAATATAGAAAAGAATATAACATATACAACATTACAAACACCAACTGTAATGGTAAATAATCCTTACGCATTTTTAAATAAATATGTTCAATTTCCTGCAAAATTTAATAAATTTTCGACATTAGGACTTGATTATACTCCTGCCAAAAGAGAATCACAAGTATACATAGGAGTATTAATCAATAGAGATGATGTTGTTGAAAACATTATACCATTATCAGAGTTAAAGATGTTTATAAAAAGAAAAGATGCAGAAAAATTAACTGATATAGAAGCAGGCGATAGCATAATGATAAAGGGCAAAGTTTTTTCTGCAGCATTGGGCGATCCTTGGATGGATATTATTGAAATAAAAGTATTAACTCCAAAAAATAAAGAAACACAAAAAACAGGTAAATAACTCAAAATGACATCATTAAAAAAGTATTTAACTATTCACGGACATTTTTATCAGCCTCCAAGAGAAAATCCCTGGTTGGAATATGTAGAATTACAATCAAGTGCAGCACCTTGTCATGATTGGAATGAAAGAGTATGCAAAGAATGTTATTTTCCGAATTATATTTCAAAAATAGTAGGAAATGGTAATAAAATACTTGATATAGTTAATAATTATGCAAATATGAGCTTTAATATGGGAGCAACATTATTGTCATGGTTAGAAAAATATGCACCATATACATATAGCAGAATTATTAAAGCAGATATAGAAAGCATAAAAGAATTTAGTGGACATGGAAATGCTATTGCACAAGTATACAACCACATAATTATGCCTCTTGCAAATGAAAGAGATAAATATACTCAAGTTTTATGGGGTATTGCTGATTTCAAATGCAGATTTAACAGAATGCCTGAGGGTATTTGGCTGGCAGAAACAGCATGTGATGATGAAACATTAGGTGTTTTAGCTGATTGTGGAATAAAGTTTACAATTTTATCGCCACATCAAGCTGAAAAAGTTAAATATCAAGATGATAGTGAATTTATTGACGTTTCTCATGGAGAAATAAATACTACAAAACCATATATTTACAATATAAAATGCAGACCCGGAAAATCTATAAATATCTTTTTCTATAATGCACAAATATCACAAGCAGTAGCTTTTGAAGAACTTTTAAAAGATGGTGGCAGATTTGCCGAAAAATTAAAAACAGGTATTTCAAAAGAACAAAATCAAGACGAACTTGTTAATATTGCTACTGATGGAGAAAGTTATGGTCATCATACAAAATTTGGAGATATGGCTTTATCTTATGTTCTCAGAATAAAATCATTTGATGAAGGATTTACTTTAACCAATTATGGAGAATTTTTGGAAAAACACCCTGCTGTAGATGAAGTAATAATAAAATCGGTCTCAGCTTGGAGTTGTTGTCATGGAGTTGGACGTTGGCAAGATAATTGTGGTTGTTCAACAGGTGGTATGCAAGGTTGGAATCAAAAGTGGCGAAGACCATTGCGTGATGCTCTAAATAAACTTAGAGATGAACTTTCTGTAATTACAGAAAAAGAAGGTAAAAAATATTTTAAAGATGTTTGGTCGGCAAGAAATGATTATATTAATGTCATTTTAGACAGAAATAATTTAAGTATTAATAATTTCTTCAATAAAAATCTACTTGATAATGTAGATAAACAAGGCAAAATTAATGCATTAAAAATAATGGAAATTCAACGTCAAGCATTATTAATGTTCACAAGTTGTGGGTGGTTTTTTAATGAAATTTCAGGAATTGAAACAACTCAAATTTTAAAATATGCAGCTCGAGCTATGCAATTAGCAATAAATTTTACAGATAAAGATTTGGAATCGGACTTTTTAGAAATATTATCTAATGCAAAAAGTAATATTCCAGGATATGGTTCCGGAAAAGATATTTGGAACAATTTTGTAAAACCATCAATTATTAACTATAAACAAATTGCTTCTTTATGGGCAATTTCGTCTTTGTATCATGATTTTGGTAAAGAGACACAAATATATTGTTATGATATTATTTGCCATAATTTAAAAAAATCAACAAAAGGCAAAACAAATTTATTAACAGGCCATATAGAAATTAAATCAGAAATCACAACTGAAACATTTGATGTTATGTTTGCACTATTACAGTATTCTGATGGTGATTTTCATTGTGCAATAAAAGAGTTTTGTGATACTAAAGATTATATGCATATTGTGAAAAATTTAATATATACATTTATGGATTCTTCCCGAACGGAAGTTATAAGACTTCTTGATGAATATTTTGGTAGAGAATACTTTACATTAAAGGATATTTTTACAGAAGATAGACAAAAAATTTTAAAAGAACTTTTGAAAAGTAAAACTGATAAATTTCAAAATATATACAGAGAAATATATAATGAAGGCAGGGGTTCTGTTTTGAATTTTAAAAAGTTAGGGTTAGAAGTTCCATCATCATATAAGCTTGCTGCACAATATACGTTATCTCAAGATTTTAATGATATATTTAAGAAGCGAGATTGTTTAAATGATGAAAATTTAGTCCAAACAGCTTGTGATATTATAGATGAAGCAAAATCATTAGAAGTTGATATAGATAAAACAATTGCACAAAAAGTAGTTTCAGATAATCTATATAAATTAATTAGAGTTTTTACTGAAGAACTTGATTTCAATAAATTGAAATCAATACTTGATATATTCAAATTTGCAGAGCAACTTGAAATTGTTCCGGATATTACAATTTCACAAAACGTATATTTTACAAAAATATATCAAAATTTTTCAAAGATAATGACACAAATCATGACTAAAAGCCATAATTTATCAGAAAATAAAGAAAAACTGATGGAATTAATTAAGTTGGGCGATAAACTTAATATTGATACAGATTTTTATAAAAACATTATTGTAAAAGCTTCTGAACAAAGTATTGTATAACTTATAACAAATTACATAAAAAATCATTGATTTGTTTGTTTAAATCGACATAATTTGAATTATTATATATAACAAAGTCAGCAAATTTAATTTTTTCTTCTTGAGAAATTTGGGCATTCATTCTTTTAAGGGCATCATCTTTTGACAAATGTCTACGAAGCATAAGTCGATGTAGTCTAATATCATCGTTAGCTGCAACTAAAAGAACTTTATCAAAGAGATAAACCCAATTAACTTCGTATAAAAGAGGAACAGATACAAAAGTAAAAGCTTCATTTTTATTTTGTTCAAAAAATTTTAAAACTTCATCAATTATAAATGGGTGAGTAATTTGTTCCAATTTTTTTAATAATTT
>JAFQYI010000222.1 GCA_017406505.1 bacterium | reverse complement strand
CAAAAAACTCTCCTGTTGTAACATCTGTATAAGCAAGTCCATAAATATTATCAACATTGATAATAGCTGCAAGCCAATTATTTTTATCAGAATTAACCAGACTGAGTTCACTTATAGTTCCAGCTGTAATAACCTGTGTTACTTCTCGTTTGACAAGTCCTTTTGCAAGAGAAGGTTCTTCCATTTGATCACATACAGCAGCTTTAAAACCTTTTTCTAAAAGTTTGGGCAAATAATTATCAAACGCTTTTGCAGGAATACCAGCCATTGGAATTTTACCAAGTTCACCACCATCTCTGGACGTTAAAGTTATTTCAAGAGCTTTTGATATAGTAATTGCATCTTCAAAAAAACATTCATAAAAATCCCCCATTCTATATAAAAGAATTATTCCTTGATATTTTTTCTTTATATCAAGGTATTGCTTTAACATGGGTGTTGCAAGATTTATATCTACATCTGAACTATTTATATTATTGATTTCTTTTTTTGTCATGTCTATACTAATTTTATTCAAACAATAATTAAATAACAAGTTTTAAGGAAAAAAAATGTTTGGTTGTTTAAAAAAATTTATATTTTCAATAATATTTATATTTGCAATTATCGGATTTATTTCAATAGGGGGAATAAATTTTTTTAATGAATTTATTCATAACCCATTTAAACAGCCTCAAAAAACAAAATTTGAGAAAGCATCTCAAATTGCAGATTTTTCAAAATTAGATAAAGAATTTGAAATAGTATCATCTTCAAAATTACCTAAAATTGGTAATTATGTATATATTAAACATATAGTTTCTTCTCAAAAATTTTATATATCAATACCATCTAATAATGATATTTTAAGTAAGAATGATTTTTACTCAAAGAGAGCAGAAACTAAAATTTTGGATTTTATTAAAAATTTAAAGATATTACAATTTGAAAATTTTGAAATAAAAGGTTCATCATCATTAAATGCATTAGGACAAACTATTCCATATATAAAATTTGAATCAGATATAGTAAATTTACCTGTTCATGGAATTCAAGGAATAATTGGAGTTGCTTCAAAAGGTGATAAAAATATGATAATTGTTTCATCAAACACCTATGGAAAATATTCTCAAATAATAACAGAAGTTTTGCTAAAAGAATTAAAATAACAATATATAGAATATTCTTGATTTTGATAATGAGACAAAAATAGAAAAAGATTAAAATTAATAAGTTTATTAAAGTTAGAAAACCAGATAATATCAATTATATATTATAGAAAAGGAGTTATAATATGAATGATGGTTTTGTAAATGAAAATATTTTGGCAAAATACATAAATAATCATAAGTTTAATGAATATAATACAAATATTAAAAGTTTTTTAAAATTTCTTTTTGATTCTAATTTAAAACCTGCCTTGCCATTCAAAGCAGAGCAAAAAGCTGGTCAAATCAAACCGGACATAGTAATAAAGCATAATGGAATACAAAAGTTTATAAGTATAAAAAAAGGATCTGGCAATAGTGTTCATCAAGAAAAAATAGAAGTCTTTTTTCCTTATGTTGAAAGTATTATCGGCAGAAGAGAATTGAATAATTTAAAGATTTTTCATTATGGAGATGATTCAATAAATGATACCGGTGCTATAAGATATAATGCAGTGGAATGCAAAACAAGATATCAAAAAGAAATCAGAGAGTTAAACAATAGTTTTAATACTTGGGCACATTTAACTAAATTTTTAGATAGATTCCTTTTTATAGGTAATATAAGCAGTATAGCTGTCGATGCTGTATATCATGGAACAATCAGTGCAGGATTATGGGCTTCTCGGGAAGAAATCATTGATTATATTCGTGAAAACAATTTTGATGTAAACGCAGTACATTTTGGACCATTAAGCTATCAAGTATGGGGCAGAAATGAAAAAAGAACTGCAAAGTACCCTGATAGAAGGTATGTTATGCAGATAAAATGGGGAAATCTTGCGAATGATTTAAAAAATATTCGAGAAAGGAATAAATAATGAACAAAGGAACATTTGAAGGAGACATAGATGAAATAAAATTTGTTCAAGATTTTAATTCAAATAAAGATAAATATAACAATTTCTTATCAAATTTTCAAAGTTTCAAAAACCTTTTGATGGTAAGAGTTACAACTAAACAATTATCTCAATTGTCTGGGAAAAAAGTTTTCACTCGTTCGGATTGCTATTTATCCAGTATATCTGACAATATTCAAAACATAATTAAAGAAAATGATTATTACTTATCTGAAGAAATTCTTGATAGTCATCGTATTAAGTATCAAAAAATACCCTATTCAGGAGTATCGATTAAAATGACGACATCAAATAAATTTCAAATATTAAAAACAGGACCTAATTCGTTTAAAAGTTTATTTAATTGTTATGAGTTAGGGGCAGGTGCTTCTTTATTTTGCATGAGAAAAGAAGAATTAGTGAAAAATCGAGATGTAATAAAAGGTTGGAAAACTTCTATCGATAACATGACGAATTTTTTTGATAAATTTACAAAAGGTGATGAATTATTTTATCTAAATCAACAAAAATGTGCTGATATTAAAAATTTTTCAAATTTAGAAATAAAAAGAATTATCGATGAATCTCAAGATTTACAAAAGAAAATATTTAATGGTATTGGTTTATATGAGGAACCATATACTGCATATTATTTCTATCATGGAAAACAAATTAAAATTCTTACTACAATTCCATATATTGTTACTACAGGGTCGGGTCGTTCTAAAGGTAATTATACAATTGTTTTAAAACCTTAATCAAAATCACATAAATCTATTAGCTTTTCAGCTAATTTGCATATAACCGGAACGACAACACTATTGCCAATTTGTTTGTATGCTTGATATCCTTTGCCAATTTTATAATTATCAGGAAACCCCATAATTCTTAAACATTCTCTTTCTGTAAGTTTCCTGTTTTGCTTTATCACAACAGCAACATTACATCCTCCTGTTCCCATTTTGGCTGTTAGACAATTAGAAATATCTCCTGTAACGAAATGACATCTTGACGGTCTTATATCATAAGCTAAAGTGTATGGAGCAATATTGATATTGTTTTTTTTTATATATGTTTCAACGTTTTTTTTGCAAGTACTTGATATTTTATAATCAGAGCTTGTTATATTATTTTCAATAATATTTGATAATGTTTTAGTCAATTTTACTTCTTCCGGGAATATAAAATCCTCAATATTTATATTGCTATTTTTACGAACACCTATACAGTACCAACGTTCACGATTTTGAGGAACATTATAGTTTTTAGCATTTAAAATTTTATATTTATAATCATACCCAATTTCATTAAGAGTATTTAATATAATATTTAAGGTATTTCCTTTATCATGATTAGTTAAACCTTTAACATTTTCAAGAATAAAACCAATCGGTTTTTTCTCTTTTAATATTCTGGCAACATCAAAAAATAAAGTTCCACGAGTATCCTCAAATCCTAATCGTCTGCCAGCAGTAGAAAATGGCTGGCACGGAAATCCTGCACATAATATGTCATGATTAGGTATATCTTTTGCATTAATCTTGGTAATATCACCATACGGTTGTTCGCCAAAGTTCAATTTATATGTTTTTTGAACATGTTCATCTATATCAGAACTAAAGACACATTTTCCTCCCATTTTTTCAAATGCTATTCTAAAACCACCCAGACCACAAAATAAATCTATAAATTTAAACTGCATTTATTGTGATTCCTTCATAAATTGAATGAAATGATTAATAATTCCTGTAATAACTGGAGGGCTTACGGCATTTCCTGCTTGTTTATATTGTTGAGTCATACTTACAGAATTAATTATGTTATCTATGAACAAATCATTAAAGCCTTGTAGTCTGAAATTTTCTCTAGGAGTGAATTTCCTTATATAGGTTTGTTTTGATGTATTTATATACATTTTAGTAGTATCTGATCTTGCTAGTATTGTAGGAGATATTCCGTATGTTGAATATACTCTTCTCTGTCTTTCTAAATCATTCCATACTTCTTTGGGTAAATCAAATAGTTTGATTATTTTGTTTGTGTATTCTTTTCTTTCATTAAAGTTATTTGTTTGCAAAAATTTTTCAACACGTTCATTATTAATAAGATATTTTATGCTTTTAGTTTCTTCTAAAATATCCTTTATGTATTTTTGTGTATTACTAAACTTTAATGAATTAAAAAAATCAAAGCCATTATAATTAATAATATGTTTTAATTCATTTATTTTTTTATTTCTTCTATCATACTTTATATTTGTAGTTTTACCACTTAATATTCCGACAATATATGTTCTTTCACGATTTTGTGGCAAACCTGCCTCAACAGAATTAATTATTGAAAAATCAATAGTATATCCCAATTCATTTAAAGTATTAATTATTATTTTAAATGTTTTTCCTTCATCATGTGATACTAAATTTTTCACATTTTCCAGTAAAAGATATTTAGGTTTTTTTTCTTTTAGAATTCTTGCTACATCAAAAAATAAAGTTCCTCTAGTATCATTAAATCCTTTTTGTCTACCGGCAATACTAAATGCTTGGCATGGAAATCCACCAACAAGTAACTCATGATTGGGAATGTCTTTTTCATTGATTTTTGTTATATCTCCATGAAGGTTATTGTTTTTATAATTAGAGAGGTATGAGGTTGCAGCATGAATATCAATTTCTGATGAAAAAACGAATTCTCCATCTAAATTAGAATTGTTTATACCTAATTCGAATCCACCAATACCTGAAAATAATGATACAATTCTCATTACTTATACTCCAAAGATTCTGTCTATATATTATTAAATAAAAAATATAAATTAACCTAAATTTATATTTGTGTCAAGTTATTAATAATTAATAAAAACTTATTAAATAATATAAAAATTTTAAGTTATTTTCCAATACATATTAATAAAATTTGTAAAAATGTATGTAATTAGATAAATTAAAATATTTTGTAACAAAAGTTAATATACATGTTATAAAATACTAAAGAATCATGAATTTTTGCCGATTACACATGTGTAAGGTAAGTAGGTAAGAAAATGGGACTTTCAGCATCACAAGCAAGATATTTACAATTAACAGCTCGCAGAAGTGATAATGAGTATGAAGCTCAACAAATCAATCAAGCTAGAACTGCTCTTGCTAAAAAAATGCAAGATGTATCATTAAAATATACCAATGGTATGAATAACAGAAATTTAATGTTCGTTTCTCCTGTTAATGATGGCTCTACTTCTGTAAATTCCGTACAACTTTCTTACTCTACAATTACTGCTCCATTTCCTGCTGGTTTAGGTTATAGATTAGTTGATTCTAATGGTACTGAAGTTAGACCAAATGATAAAACTGCTAATGCTATAAGAGAAAAAGCACAAGCCGATTATGCAAAAGCTCTTCAAAGTAATGTTTTCAAATTTACTACTAAAGATGATGATGGAAACGATGTTCAAGTTGCTATTGATGGTTCAAATTTTGATAAATTTTTAGGTAAATATGATACTGTATTAGATAGCACTGGCAACATAGTTGATTCTGAAAAATTCAACAATAAAATTAAAAACATGAATGCTGCTGAATTTAATGAATATTGGAATTCTATGGAATTTAGTTTCTTATCAGAAAATACTATGGAAGAATATAGGGATACTGAAGGTATCGCTGCTGCTAAAGAAGCTTATGATACTGCAATGGCTGAAGCTGACGAAATCGAAAATAAATCTTGTATTTTTGATGACAGATGTTTAGATCCTGAATTCCTTGAAAAACAATTAAGATCAGGTGCTTGGACTCTTCAAAAAGAAGATCCTACTCAAGTTGATGAATATGGAAATCCAAAAACTGTTGAAGTTCACTATGGTAGTGTTGATGTTATTGAAGATGTTCCTGACACATCTGATGATGCTGCTATCTCTACTGAATATGAAACTATGATGAGCTACTATCAACATAAAGATAAAGAATTAGAATTAGAATTACAAAGATTACAAACTTCTCACAATGCTATTCAAACTGAACTTGATTCTGTTAAAAAAGTAATTGAAAAGAACGTTGATAACTCATTTAAAACATTCGGTTAATATTTTGAGCTTGTTTCTTTTTTTACAACATTTCCAAATCAAAAATTGGCATAACAAATGACAATTTTTGCTTTAACAATAATCATTGGTAAACTATTATTTTTTTAAATAGTTAGTGTGCGTTTTTATTTTCCATTAGGGCTGGTATTACAATTAAACCAATATAAAGAACCATACCAAAAATTACCAGATTTAACAAGTATGTCAATTCCATAACAAATACCTCGCTTTTATCTGACCACTTATATATTACCCTTTTTTTATATTTTTAAACCCTTTTTTTATAGGAAAAAAGTATAATTTTTTCTTGTTTTTATGCTTTTTTTTTTAATATCAGTATAATAAAAATTAAGAGAGGTATTATGAGTAAGTTGAATATTAATAAATTGTTTTCTGATTTATGCTGTTCTAATTGTGGACATGATTTTAATGAAGATTCTGTATATATTTTAAGAGAAGAAGAAGGGCTTTTCGTCCTTCAAGTGATATGTCAGGAATGCCAAAAATCTTTTGGTATCGCTATACTTGGCATGGAATCAATTGCTGTAAAAGAAAAAGATGAAAATAAACTTGCATTAGAAATTAAAGAGTTACCAATGCCTATTTCCTCAGATGATGTAATTGATGCTCACAGATTTATAAAAAAACTTGACAAAGATTGGCAAAAATATATCCCTGACAAATTTAAAGAATAGTCTTACTTCTATTCAAACTCTATGCGTTTATCTCTTTTAATGACAAGCGTTTTTAGATTATTTGTTTTCTCTTTTTGTTTTTTTAAATAATTAATAACTATTACATCTTTATCATAATTATATTTTTTTAAAACTTTTACATCATTTTTTAATGATAAAAAGCCATCACCACCATTTAATAAATAATCGTCATAAGCAACTTTATACTTTTTATCTTTAGATGGATTTTTTATACAAAGTTCATCTCTTGTACCATCTTTTCTTAATATTACAGCTTTCGTTACACAACCTTTTTTATCTAATGTATAAGTCATTCCTGAAACTTGTATTATTGATGGTTTTAAATCCGGGGCAAGTAGTGATTTCCCTCCAAAATTTAATGCTTCAATCAAGTTTTTTTCTGATATTTCTACTAAACACATGGAATTTTTAAATGGGAATATATTGGAAATATCTCTTTCTGTTATTTTTCCAACCTCTAGGTTTCCTCTAAAATTTGCAGAATTTACAAGAACAATATCTGCTCCTGTTTCTTCTTTTACCATATCCATAAATATATCTATATAAGGGTTTTCTTCAACATTCATTCTGTCTGTAAGTTTATCAACGTATTTTACTTCCCCTATTATTGGAGATTTTCCTAAAATTATATCAGTAGCTGTTACCATAAGCTGCCCTTTAGCAAAATTTTCGGTTTTAAAAACGTTATTTTGAGCTTTTATTATAATTCCGTTTTTGTCATATTCTACATTAAGTATTCCAAAATTTTTTCCATCTCTGCCGGCTTGAGTTATAATGACAGGTTCTCCTTTTGGGGAATATTGTAAATTTTTACCCTCTGTTATATCAAAAATTAAATCATGAGAATGTCCACCTATTATTACATCAATACCAGAAATGTTTTTTGCATATTCCTTTTCTTCTTCGTATCCTGAATGGGAAAGTAATATTATTTTATTAATACCTTGTTTTTCTAATTTATCAACTTCTTGTTGGAGTTCTTGATAAGCCTGTTTTCCTCCCGAAATGGTAATTCCTTCAAAAAGAGATTTATCCTTCATTCGTTCAATCAAGGTTGGTGATTGTGCTCCAATAATTCCATATTTTTCGCCTGATTTTCCTATCATTATAATTGATGAAACTATTTGATTTTTTAAAGGGTTATTATTTGGAATAGTACAATTTCCTGCAAGTTTAGGTTCTTTTACATTATTATATATTTTTGCAAGTTTTGTTGCCCCCATGTCAAATTCATGATTTCCAACAGCAGTAGCTTCGATATTTGAAATATTTAAAAATATTCCTGATGCCATATTAACACCATCATTTGAACCTATCATTATGTCGCCTGCTGAAAACCTAAATGCATCTACATTTGGAAGTTTTTCCATAATTGCATCAAATTGTGTTGCTGCATTGTTTATTTTATTCATTGTCGGAATTTGTCCATGAATATCATTAACATAAAAAATTGATTGGTATGTTTTTGATGAAAAAGGCTTTACCTCTGAAAATACTGTTGCTTGTGTTGTATTAAATATTGATATTATTAACAATAATTTTATAAAAGTCTTATTAATATTTATCATTTTTACCCCTTTATACTATTTTAACATTTTTTCTCATCCATTATGAGTTTCGCATATTCTATGTCAATTTTATTTGTAATTTTTATGTTTGAATAATCCCCTTCAATATAAAATACGTTCAAACCTAATTCTTCAATCAAACAGGCATCATCAGTAAAACTCTTGTCCTGATATTTTTTATGAGCTTCTAAAATTATTTTATAATCAAAAATTTGTGGTGTTTGAACATTTATCAAATTTATACGATTTGGAGTAGAGGTTATTTTTTTATTCATATCAACTGTTTTAATTGTATCCGTTGTTTTAACTGCCGTAATGATTGCTCTTTTATCAATAACAGCATTAATTCCTTCTTGAACAATTTCTTTTGTTATTAAAGGTCTTGCTCCATCGTGGATTATAACGTAATCACAACTGCCAATTTGTAACAACCCTTTATATACTGATTGTTGTCTTGTTATTCCACCTTCGGTAATTGTTACATTATCATAATTTTTAAATAATCTTTGAAAATCATCAATAGCATCTTTATTCGTTGGAATAATAATTTGAAAATTCATTTCGGTAAATAAATCAACTGAATAACGAATAACTTCTTTATTATTTATTTTATATAAAAGTTTATTTTCATCACCAAAGCGTCTTGAAGAACCACCTGCTGTAATAATAACTTTTATTTCCGGCATTTAGCCTCCAAAATGATTGAATGATTTTTGATTATATAAATTTTCATCAATTATAATTAAATTGTCTTTATCTTGAATTTGAACAAAAGGAGTATTTTCATCGTTTTTTTCTTCAATATATCCGATATAATTAAATCCCTTACTGCTTAAAATTGAATAATGATAATATGATGCACAATATAGCAATTCATAATCATCGCCACCCCAAAGGACCCAATCTTTAATATCTATATTATTTTTTAAAGCTAATTCTCTCACTTCCGGTAATATAGGTAAGTCATCTAAAATAACATTAATTGATACGTTTGATGCTTTTGCAATTTTATATAAAGCATCACCTAAGCCGTCAGAAGTATCCATTCCTGCAAAATCTTCTTCAATATATTTTCCTGCCTCATGAGCATTCCATAATCTTGCTTCCGGAGTAAGATATGCATTTATAATTTCATCAGAAACTTTAATACCATGATTTAAAGCATATAAACCTGCTGCACTTGTTCCAAAAGTACCGGTAGCCATAATAAAATTACCGGGTTTTGCAAAATTTCTCGAAATGTTTATTGAATGCCTTCTTCTTCCTATGGCTGTTACAGAAATATGAATTTTATCAGAACCTGTAATATCTCCTCCTGTTACAAAAATACCATATTTTATACACGTGGAATTTATTCCTTTGTATAATTCTCTTACAAAATCTTCAGAAATATTTCCCGGTAATGATAATGCAACAGAAATATATACAGGATTAGACATGGGTACTGCTAAATCACTAATATTTACTTCAACAGCTTTTTGACCTAATTGGTATGGTGTTGTTGTTTTTAAACTGAAATGAACATCTTCTACCAATGTATCTTGTGTAATGAAAAGACCGAGTTCATTCAAATCTGCACAATCATTTCCAATATAGTGATTGTCTGTTAAAGTTTCTTTTATAATATCTAAAATTCTATTTTCTTTCATATATTGCATTGTAACATAAATCTAAAAATATTTGTAAAAAAATATATAGAAAATAATAAAATGCTACTTTAAAAAATAATTGTATTTGTTAGAATGATAATAAGAAAAGAATTATTTTTACAATATAAAAAGATAAAAGACTAAATGTTTAAAATAGATTATAATAATGTCCGAAAAGAAGTTATAGGGATTGAAAACGGACTCGATTTAGAAAATGAATTTTCCAGTTATTCTCAAAAGATAAGAGAAATAATTGATAGAATATATACAGTTGATGAAATTTCAACTTGGCTGACAAGAAGTTATAAAAATGAACTATTATCAGATATGCAAGAATATGTACATAATGTTCAAGGCAAATTTGATAATATAATAGTTGTTGGATTAGGAAGTTCTGTTTTGGGCATTAAAGCAATGACGGATACTGTTTTAAAACCATATTGGAATTCTTTAAGTAAAGAACAGAGAAACGGTTATCCGACAATTCATTTTATAAGCAATATTGACCCTGATAATTTTAATGCTTGTTCTTGTATAAATAATTGGAACAAAACTTTAGTTATTATTGTATCAAAAGACGGCATGGAAGCAGAAATCATGTCTATGTTTATGATTTTGAAGAAAAAAATGGAAAATGAAATTGGAGAAAATTACAGACACCATATAGTTGCTTGTACAAAAAAAGGTTCATTATTTCATCAAATTGCTAATCAAGAAGGTTATAAAAGTTTTGTAATTCCTTATGAAAAAGTTGGACCATTTGCAATAATATCAACATGTGGACTTTTGCCTATTGCACTTATGGGAATTAATATTGAAGAAATGCTCTCAGGTGCAGAGGATATGGTTCGGGAGGTTCAAAATTTTGATATTTTTTCAAATACTGTTGCACAAATAGCATTAATTCATTATTTAGAGTTTATAGAAAAACAAAAAACAATTTCTATAATGATGTCTTATTCTTCAAGATTTAAAAAAATTCCCACATGGTGTTCACAATATAAGGCAGAGATGCTGTCAAAAAATTACGATAAACATGGTAAACTAATAAATTCCGGACAAATAATATACAGCTCTCACGGTTGCAATGATCAGCATTCATTATTACAAATGCTTATAGAGGGTTGTAATAATAAGATAATAAATATTATTAAAGTAGAGAAATTTGATTCGGATTGTGAAATACCAAAAATATTTGACTATACGGCAATAGGATATCTTGGCGGCAAGACATTAGACTACTTGCAAAACTCAGAAATAGAGGCTATGAAAATGATTTTAACCGATTATAATATAGCAAATATTACATATACAATACCCCAAATAACTCCATATTATATAGGTCATTTTATGGCAATGTTTATGTTAAATATTGTAATTCAGGCATCACTATATAACATTAACCTACTTATTCAAACAGGAACAGAAAATCTTCAAAACTATATATGTGCTCAAATGGGCAGATATGGTTATGAAGAAACCCTTAGAGAAATGCATGAAAAATGGGCAAAAATTATGAAACAATCGGTTCTTCCTGAATAGCAACTGCTGCAATTTGGTTGGATAAAAATGCAACTTTTTTAATTGGACCTGTTGTTTCTTTTTCTATAATTTTTGCAATTCCACCTTGAGTTTTACATAATTCTAATAATTCAGTATATTCTTCATACGGATTATCAAAGTATAAAACAAGAGGAGCTACTGCATTTTTTAAAAAAACAAGAACAGAAATTCTTTTTTTATAATTTTGAGCAAAACCTTGAGTCATGTTAAATCCTTTCAAAAATACCTGTCATGTTTTAATTTAATGATAAATATTTATTTAGGCAACAACCGAAAAAATGATTTTTATAATATAATAAAAACTAAAAGGAGCAAAAATATGGCAGATGGTATAAAATATTTAGGACATAGTGCGTTTTATATAAAATCAGGTTCTTTTGGAATTTTAATTGACCCTTGGTTTATGCATGATAAAAGAGTAAATTTTGATATTCAAACTGAAAATATTACTCATATTTTAATTACACATGGTCATTCGGATCATTTTGGCGATACTGTAAACATAGCAAAATTAAAAAATGCTAAAGTAATAGCAATATTTGAAACGGCTCTTTTTTGTCAAAAATTAGGACTAAATGCAATTGGTGTTGGAATGAGTGCTAAAATACCTACGGAATTTGGTTCAGTAAGATTTTTACCTGCAACACATACAAACAGTCTGCCAAATGGTGAATATGGAGGAATTGCTGCATCAATTTTGTTAGATGCTGAAGGTATAAAAATTTTTCATGCTGGAGATACCGGCTTAACAAAAGAAATGGAATTGGTTGGTCAATTATATAAACCATATTACGCTATGCTTCCTATTGGAGGACATTATACTATGTCTGTTGAAGATGCTATAATTGCTGCACAAATGATTAATGCAGAAGAATATATTCCTATGCACTACAATACATTTGATGTTATATCTGCAAATCCCATTGATTTTAAAATGGGAATTGAAGAACATGGAAAAATTTGTCATATTATGTCTATAAATGATGAATTGAATTTCTAATATGAAAAAGAAATATAATGTTTTTAATATTCCGACGGGAGTGGGCGCATCTATTGGTGGCTTTGCCGGTGATGCAGGTTCTTATGCAAGAAAATTTGCCAAAAATTTTCCATTAATAGTTAATCCAAATGTTGTTAATGCTGCATGCTTTTCTTCTATAACAGATAATATGCTATACGTGGAAGGCTGGAGTTTAACAGAATTTTTCAAAGGAAATATTTCTTTTAAACCATCTTTTAATAATAAAATCGGAATAATTTTTGATAAATCTATTTCTCAAGAAGTATTAAATATTCACATTAATACCATTAATGCTGTAAAAACAGTTTATGGTATTAATGTTTTAGGCTATATAATTTCTGATGATGAAGTTGGAGTAGAATTTTTTAAGACAGAAAGTGGAATATCTTTGGGTAATATAAAAAATCCGGAAACTCTTGTTGAAGCCGGAAAAAAAATGATAGCTCAAGGTGCTGATGTGCTTGCTGTTGTGTGTAAATTTGAAGAAGCTGAAGATGATGGATATGAAAATGGGGAAAATGTTGATGTCGTTGGTGGTGCAGAAGCGTTAATATCTCATTATGTATCTCAAAAGTTATATGTTCCTGTTGTTCATGCTCCTGCTTTTAATGATTATGCAATTAAATCTAAAATAGTTCACCCTAAAGCTGCAGCTGAATATATAACTCCGACTTTTTTACCTTGTTTGCTTTTGGGTTTAAATAGTGCTCCTTTATTGAAAAAAGGATTTAATAAAAATTTTATAACTATTGATGATGTTAAATCATTAATTATGCCATATAATTCTTTGGGTGCTTCAATTGTTACAAATGCACTTGAAAAGGGTATAAAAGTTATAGCTGTAAAAGAAAATCAAACAGTTTTAAATGCAAATGTGTTTAATTTACAACTTGAAAATGATATAATATTAATGGACTCATATAAAGATTGTTTAGAATATTTAAAAAGGTTATAAATGAAAAATAGAAAAGGCTTTACACTTGCAGAAATATTAATAGTTTTGGTCATTATGGGTGTAATAATGATTTTGACTGTGCAAACGTATATAAATCAGAAAACATCTTATGCCATTTCTTGTTATCATTTTTTTAAAGATTTAAAAATTGCTGTTGGACATATGGGTGCATCTACAGTAAAGGGTGGATTAAATTCTTATTCTTGTGATTTTGCAGAAGAAGCAGGTTCTGATATTTATTCGGCTTGTCTGAAAAATGGTACCGGAGGAGACGCTGCACAATATGTTTATGATTACAGTTCTAATGCCGGATTTTGTAAAGGACTTGCAAAATATTTAGGCACAGCAAGTGCTATTTCGTGTCCTAACGACGGTTATAATACTGCAACCATGGCGAGCCCTTATGGTAGTATTGGTACTATTTCAGAAAATTTCAGACTAATGAATGGTTATTTAATATATATCTCTGCTAAAATAACTCCTGATTCAGGATTGCCTTATAGGGTTGTGTCAGTTGATTTTAATGGTAAAAAGGGTCCTAATAAAACAGGAGAAGATATTATTTCTTTTGTTGTTTTAGATAATGGTGAGGTTTTACCTATTGATGTTGCTGCAACTGATACAAAATTTTTCCAAACAGTTATAAAAATGAGAAATGTTTTAGAAAAAGGTACAAGTGGAAATGCAACAGAACAAAGGAAAGCCATTAAATCTATACAACACCCTTATACAATAATCAGAACAAATGATAAAAAGCCTTTATCATTTAAAGAAGGTTATTGTAAAACTTATGGTGATTCTAAATCACTTCCAGGTTATTGTTCCGGTTATGTTGGTAATGGTGATACTAATTTTAGGGGAATTACAGCAAAAGACAATATTTGTTTTGCACAACAATATGATAATGACGAATCAAAAAATATTTATGATAGAATTTCTCAAAAAATTGGTAGTACAACAGTTCTTGCCGAATGTGAATTTAATGTTATCAAACCTCAAGTTTCAAGATTAATTCCTAATAACCCTGATGTTT
>JAFQYI010000221.1 GCA_017406505.1 bacterium | reverse complement strand
CAAGTGCATTGTTTGAATAATTTTAGGTGCACAATGAAGATAATCCGGTTTGTATTTTTCCAAAACTTCGTAAAATTCTTTATACGGTGTATACATAATACGACAACCTTCCGAAAAACAAAGAAGATTGAAGCTTTTTCCACCGGCACTTGATAATGGAAATGTTACAACGAATGTTTTCTCTTGCTTTATATCATTAAATTTTTGTAATTCCTCAACAACATAAGCCATACCAATATTAGGTAACATAGCTCCTTTAGGACTTGAGGAAGTTCCTGATGTATAATTAATATAGGCAATATTATCAGGGTTTTCAATCCAATCGGTTTTTAATTCTGTATTGTCTTTTAAATTTTCAAAAATATCAGAAAGATTGTAAATTTTGTCGTTTCCAAAATTAGATTTATTACCTGTGTATATAATGAATTTTATTTTTTCTAAAAAATTATTTTGAATAAAATAATTTATAATATTTTCATTATCTGTAACTAAAGCTGTTGAATTACTGTTATTAAAAACATAGTCCAATTCTTGAATACTTATTTCTGAAGTTTTTGAAACACAAACAGCCCCCAATGTAATAATAGCTTGTTCAACAATTAACCATTCCGGAGAATTAACAGCAAATAATGCTACATTGTCAAATCTTTTTAAACCATAATCTTGAAGTTTCTCTGCTAAAAAACATACTTTTCTAAAAGCTTCTTTATATGAAAAATTTTTATTTTCTTTATTATCTGAAAATGCAATTTTATCTTGAAATTTTTCAGCAGATTGCTTCCATATTTCAAATAATGAATTATATTTCATTATAAAAATTCTCCAAATAAAATGCGTAATAACAGAACTATTATACAATACTTATTCTTAAAAGCAAATGTTATAATCCTAAAAAGGTGTACAAATGTTTTTTTTTATTGTATACTATTTGCAGTTGGAATTAATTATAAATGAATGGATATAAGTATGAAAAGAGATAAAATATTTTTGGTATTTGTTTTTGTTTTAGTTGCTCAATTACCAGCTCATGCGTATCTTGACCCGGGTACCGGCAGTTTGGTTATTCAAGTATTGATAGCTTCTTTGGCTGCTGTAGGGGTTTGGGCAAAATCACAATGGAATAATATTAAAGGATTTTTTGGAAATATATGGAAAAAGAAGTAATTAAATCATCATTTAGAGATCCTTCGGGATATGTTTATATTGAAGATGGTAAGGTTTATCGTCAAATTAATGAGTCATACTATGAAAATTATGATTTATTGATGAAAAGTGGTTTATATGAAAAACTTTTAGAAGAAAAACTTATTATTCCTCACAAAGAAATGGATTTTCACGTAATAAAACCAGATATGACATTCATTTCTTATCCTTATGAATGGAGTTTTTCTGAATATAAAGATGCAGCTCTAGCTACATTAAAAATCGAAAAAATTGCTCTTCAATATGGAATGAATTTAAAAGATGCAAGTGCATATAATATTCAGTTTTACAAAGGCAGACCTGTTTTAATAGATACATTATCTTTTGAAAAATATGAAGAAGGTTCAATGTGGGTTGCATACAAGCAATATTGCCAACACTTCTTAGCACCTCTATCTTTAATGTCATATACAGATTTAAGATTATCTTGTTTAATGAAAAATTATATTGATGGCATTCCTTTGGATTTAGCAAGTAAACTTTTACCATTTAAATCAAGATTTAATTTGGGTATTTTAACGAATATTCATATACATGCTAAGTCTCAACAACAACATCAATCTGATGCAAAGGGTGTTAAAGTTTCAATTTCTAAATTCCAACGGGAAGCTCTTATTGATAGCTTAATTTCAGTAACAACGAAATTAACACCTCACGTTCAGTCTACAGAATGGGAAAATTACTATACATTTACAAATTATGATGACAAAGCCTTTCAAGATAAAAAGAATTTTGTTTCAGATTTAATTGATAAAGTTTCGCCAAAATTTGTTTGGGATTTAGGTGGAAATATAGGAGTCTTTTCAAGAATTGCGTCTGAAAAAGGTATAAATACTCTTTCTTTTGATATAGATCCACTTGCTGTTGAAAAAAGTTATTTAATGTTAAAAGAAAAGAATGAAACAAATATTCTTCCTTTGATATTAGATTTAACTAATCCTACAGCTGCTATCGGTTTTGCTAATGAAGAAAGAGAAAATATAGAACAGCGTGCGAAAAATGTTGATTTAATAATGGCTCTTGCTATTATTCATCATCTTGCTATTTCAAACAATCTTCCTCTTGAAAAAATTGCAGATTATTTTGCACGTTTAAGTGAAAATTTAATAATTGAATTTGTTGGAAAAGAAGATTCTCAAGTTAAAATTTTATTGGCTACAAGAGAAGATATTTTCCCGGATTATACTGTTGAAGGGTTTGAAAAGGCATTTTCAAAGTATTATAATATTGTAGAAAAAAGACCAATAGAAAATACTGAAAGAATTTTATATCTTTTCAAAAAAATTTAGTGAATTAATTTAGTATATTAATGTTGGAGAAGTCATAAAATTTTGCTTATTAGGAATTTTTTTATGGATAAATCCGACTTGTATAATATTTCTACCAAATTTTCGTTCCAGTTTATCTATTGTCTTACCCAATTTTTCATTTTTTTTTGTTGTTTTTTCATTATCAAATAATTTTAGCTGTTCATTTTGAACAGAAGTAAACTCAGATAAAATAATCCCAACACTCCTATAAGGAGTATTTGATAAATACATCTTTTTTAAAAGAGAGTATGCTGATTTTGATATGTTTAATTCAAAGTCTGTTGGATTTTCAAGTTTAAGTTCTAAAAAGCTATAATTAAAATCTTTTGTTTTAATTATTACACCAATTTTATTACATTTGCAGCCTATTTGCCGAAGTCTGCTGCAAGCTGTATGAATATGGATATTTAATTCGTTTTTTATATAATCAAAATTTGAAGTAAATTCGGGAAAAGATTGAGTATCAATAATTGATTTTGGTAATGGAGGATTGTTTATTATATGATTTATATATTTGCCTTGTAATTCATACTTAGTTACCAAGCCATTTTTACCAAAATAATTTTTTATCCATTTATCATCTTTACTTATAAATTGATTTACTGTTTTTATACCAAATTTTCGAAAACGGATTGTTAATTTTTTACCAATCCCCCATACTTCTGAGATTTCAACATTTTTTAAATAATTTTTAATTTTACTTTTACCTAATAAAAGTATTCCATCTTCAGTTGATTTAGCTCTATCCGAAGCAAGTTTTGCAAGAGTTTTTGATTTACTTACCCCAATACTGACAGGAATACCTATTTCTTGCCATATTTTGTCTTTCATTAATCTAGCAATTTGAAAATAATTTTTTTTATAAGCTTTTTGAAGTCCCGTTAAATCAACAAAAGCTTCATCAATAGAATAAACTTCTATATTCGGACTAAACTCTTTTAAAATATACATTATTTTTTTTGAAATTTCAAAATATTTTTGATGATTAGCAGTAATATAAATACAGTTAGGATATTCTTGAACAGCTTTGAATAAAGGAATTCCCATTTTGATACCCATTAATTTTGCCTCTGTTGAACGAGCAATGATACACCCTCTTTCTCCCGAAACAACACATAACGGTCTGTTATTTAACTCAGGATTTGTTTTTCTTTCGCAACTGCAAAAAAAACTATTGCAATCAACCAATGCTACATATTTACTCATAAGAATATATTACTGATTTATCTCGCCAATTATAAATTTTTTTTATTGATGAAATTTCTAACACAAGTCCTCGTCTATATTTTCTGACATACCATTGCTGATAACCTAATGCCGATTGTATATTTGTGGTTCTAAATTTTACTATTCGTTCGCAATTATGCATTTCCACCATTTCATAAAGAGAAGTAAGCCTGTTACATTGACAAATCAAGCTATTTTTCCTTTCTTGATTTTATTAGTTGCATTATTTTGTTTTATATTGTAAACTATTCATGTATAAATAGTTTACATGGTTTTATAAAATTGTCAAGAGGAAAAACATGCCAAAATATTCAAATTCAAATAATACGAATCTTTCACTACAATATTGTTTTTCAGAATTACAGAAGATAAATCCAAATATTACAAAATCTGATTTTGCAGCTTTCATCAATGTATCAAGACAAAATATTGGGCAACGTATTAATCGGAACAGTAAATTAACAACAAGAGAAAAAAATTATTTAAAAGAAAAATTGCAAGAAAATGGCATTCCAACAAAATTTTTAAATATAGCTGTATTATCAGATTCTATAGTGCAAGTTCCGGTAAGAAGTGAAGTTGAATTAAGTTGTGGTTATGGTTCTACATCAAATGCAGATTTTATCTCTGATACGATTGGTCTTGATATTAACTTTATCAAAAGTTATGGAGGAAATCCAAAAACTATTTCTGTTGTTTACGCAAGAGGAAATAGTATGGCAGATAGAATAGAATCAGGAGATGCATTAATTGTAGACGAATCAAAAACATATCTTATAAATGGAAAAGTATATGCATTTGTTTATGATTCAGAATTATTTTGTAAACAATTAAATAAAACATCAAATGAAATTACAGCTGTATCTTTTAATTCAGAATATAAACCTTTTATAATAGATAAAACAAAACAATTTGAAATTGTGGGACAAGTTATTAGTGCAATGAAAAAAATATAAATAGAAACGTATTTATCCTATTTTAATAAAATAGCAATGAAACTTAATAATATTAGCAATTAAAATATAAAAATTTTTTTAATATAAATAAGATATTTTATCATTAAGAGGATATTTTACAAACATGGTCGATAAATTTTGTGGTTTAACTGCAGGCTTGCGAGCTAAATTAATGAGACTCGAAGGAAGAGGCTTTTATGTTGATTTATCTGATGGACTTCAATTAAAAGAAGCAAATATTGCAGATTTAACAAGTAAAGAAGTAGAAGAAATCAAAAATGCAGGGTACCAAGTTGATGACAATGTTCTTATTGATGAAAATGTTGAAGAAATAGAAATTGATTTAGAATCAATTGGTTTAAACAATGATGATTCTGAAGATGTAGATAAATTAATTGAAAAAAAACAAGAAGTAGATAATATAATAAAAAACTTAAAACAAAGAGTTGAAATTAATCAAAATACAATAAAATCGGAAGAAAAGGAATTAGAAGATTTAAATAATCAATATCAAGCAGAATGTAAAAAACTTCAAGATAAAGAAGAATTATTTGAAAAGAAACAAAATCAAATAAGTAAATTGAATAAAGAAATAGCTGATACACAACAACAAGAACAAAGAAGATATGAAAGTAAAATCAGCGATATAACTTCATCAGCAATTTCAGAATATAATCCTGAAAAACATGGTGATGATTTTGATGCATATTTAAATGAATGTATATCAAATGCCGGTATTAATATTTATAGTGATTTAGATTCATTAAATTCATCTGCAAAAGCATTGGCCAATGAAGCAAATAATTTGTTATCAGACATAAAAATTCAAGCTAAAAGTGTTCAAAATTTATCCGTTGATATAAAATCTAAGAAGGCTAATATTAGTAAATTACAAAACAGTATAAATGTAGCAAATAAAGAAATAGAAGTACAAACAAAAAATGCCAAAATGTTGTCGGCAGCAATAGATAAAATAGCTCCTGGAGCTGGCTTAACAGGCTCAGAAGTATTATCGTTAATTTCTGAAGAAGAAAAATGTTTAGCTAAATCAACAGGAATTGATTTAACCGAAAAAAAAGAAAATGGTGACCCAAGATATGTAGTCGCCCGTGGTAAGGATAACAGATATCATATTTACGATATGATAAAATTTCCATATGCATCTATTGCAAGACTTTATGGAGATCTCGGTACTATTCGTACCTTTAGAGGTCAGGATATTGTTCCAAGTGGTAGTGGATATATTATGGGGACAAAAGATGCTGAACCCGGACAAGGAAGAGCTGTATATACTTTTTCAAGTATCAATGAAGATTGGACTGATGGTGAAACATGCAGCAGTCAACAATGTTATAGAACAGACTCTCCGTTG
>JAFQYI010000220.1 GCA_017406505.1 bacterium | reverse complement strand
TTTTCAACAGCTTTTTTAAAAGCTTCTTTGGGATATAGATAATGCCATTTTCCATTGTATTTTACTTTTATATTATTATTTTTATCTTTTTTAATATCATCAAATATAAAATCGGTTTTTTCTTTATTCTCAAGATTTATAACTGCATATTTTTTGCCGTTGCCTATTTTGAAAATAGCTGGATTATTGAGTAAAATGGTATATGAATCATTATTTGTTATTGTTTCACCTGTCATATATACAAAATTGTATTTTAAATCCTTTTCTAAAATAAAAATAATGTTATTCTTGATATAATAAAAATCGTCTAATTTATCATATATAAAAGGAGTAATTTCCAATACATTTTTATTTGATAATCTTATTATACCGATTTTTTTATTTTTTTCGGCTATTAGAAACCGGTCTTTTTTTTGAAAAATAACTTCTTTTTGAATTTCATCATACACACAAGGTAAAAGTTCTATAAGTTTATATTCAAGTTGATTTTTTTTAAGATAAATAAGTCCAATTTTGCTATTTATATCTTTTATACAAAAATAATTTTCGTTATTAAATGCATAAATTTCTTTATAAATGGGAAAAATTATTCTTTGACCGTTAATTGAGTAAAGTCCTTTTTTATTATTTTTTGTAATAGTAATTAGGTTTTTATCTGGATAAAGTCGATTATTTTTTTTTGACACCGGCTGAATATCTTCAAATTCGGTACTAAGGATTATCTGTCCATTGTTATTTATAAGTCCGTATTTTTTATTTTTATTGTTTTTTACAATATTGATATCTGAAAAAGTTGATATAACTTGATATTGTTCGCTTTTGGCATAACAGAAATTCCCAAAATTTATCAGATATAAACAAAATATAATATTGAAAAAAACCTTAACAAGCATAAAAAAAATATATCATATAAAAATTAAAACAGCAAAAATAAAAAATTAGTATATTTGAGAATAGTTATATCTGCTTCTATAAACTTTTTTTATGTAGTTTTTAGACTCAAAATATGGAATATTTTCAACAAAATCATCTAAATCGAATGCTTTTGACTCTTTCTTCCACGAATTCATAGCATTTGGTCCACCATTATATCCTCCGATAGCATAAACAGGCATGTTCTCCGTAACATCAAGCACATGTGAAAAATATGCAGTTCCCAACATTATATTATATTGGGCATTTTGTAATTTTTCATTTGTCGGCATCTCTGCACCTATCATTTCTGCAATATATGATGCCGTAGGTATTAAAAGCTGCATAAGACCTATTGCGTTTGATGAACTTATTGCTTTAGGATTAAAATGACTTTCTTCTCTAATCAAAGACAATATTAAAAATGGGTCTAAATTTCTTTGTTGTGAATACATATTTATATCTTGTGAGTAATATATCGGAAAAGCTAATTTCCATACGGGATTGTTATATGGTATAGAGGTTTTTGAGTCTAAAATATATTTATTTGCCAAATATATGGATTTTTGAACATTTCCTTTTTTGTATTCCAACCAAGCACTAATTCCTAAATTATCAAAAGGAATTTCTTCCCAAATAGTATAATCTCCAACTTCTAAAAATAACTGAGCAAGTTCTTTATCTTGAGGCTTAATTATTTGCATAGGGAAATTAACTACATATTTTTTCGGCAGCAATTTTTTATCAAATAACCATGATAAATTTTGGTTTTGTTCTGCTCTTGAAGCTCTAAATGCGTAATATGATGAAGGATATTTGTTTATAATCTTGTCATAATATATTTTAGCTTCTTCCAATTTTTTTAATTTCTGTAAATATTTGCCTGTCCAAAATAAAATTTCAGGTTCTTCAATAGTATTGGGAAATTTTTCCAAATATATTTTTCCAACTTTAATTGCAGAATTGTATTTTTTATCTTTTCCAAAATCATAAAATATACTGATTAAACATTCCGGAATATAAGCACTTTTTGGAAATTTTTTTACTATAAGTTTATATTCTTCTATTTTTTTATTATATGAAAGATTTTGAGCATTTTTAAAAGCAAAATAATCAGGAATAACAGAATTTATTTGTTGTTTTTGTAAATCTTTAATTGATTTATAATAATCCTTTTGCATAGATAAATAAAAATCAGTGAAATTTATTAAATCTTCTCTGTTAATATTAGAAGAATATTTTGAAAATCCTTCTTGAGATAATGATTTGAATTTATCTATATTATTTTTATAATATTCAGCAATAGCTTTATATGTCCAAGCTTTATCAACCTTTACATCTTTTAAAACAATAAGAGCTTCATCATATTTTTGATTTGCCAAAAAAATCTTAGAAACAAGCACTGCTTCATCTTCTTTTAAAACCATATTCATCGTTTCAAAAGCTATTTGTAAAGAATATCTTCCTGTCGGAACATTTTTAATATAAGAAAGGAAATATTTTTTAGCAGGAGTTATAAGATTTTTTTCAAAAGATATTTTTCCTAAAAAGAAATCCGAAGCTTTTCTGTAATCACTAATAGTTGATTGTTTTTTAATTTTCAAAAAAGCATCTACTGCCTTATCATAATTTTTATTCATATAGTATGCTTTTGCTAAAGAATACTCTGCTCTTTCAGTAAAAGAATTTTTCTTAGACTTCTTTAAAAATTTTTCATACTTACTTTCAGCAACAGACCAATCATTTAAATGTTCTGCAGTAATAGCCTGTTTTAAGGTAGCAATATTTCTGTATCTTGAAAAATACCTGATTTTTAAAAATGCAACATAAGCTTCTTGATAATTTTTTTCTTTATATAGTTGTTCTGCTTTTTGATATTGTTTTTTATTATCAAAATTCTTAAAATCAGCATAACAATATAATGCACCCATTAAAAAAAGTACAAACAATAAAAAACTAATAATTAAAACTTTTATTTTTAATGACACTAATTTACTTCCTATGTAAATTATAATCCTTTTTTAAGTATTTCTGCAAATACTTAATATTGTATATAAGCAGGAGCAGTGAGTTTTATTTCGGCAGTAGTACCTTTAGGTATATAGACTCTTTCTCCTTTATGAAATAAGGCTATCATTGGGGATACTATAGCATCTCCGGTTAAAAATAAAGCTCCCGGCAGATAGGTTATAGGAGCAATAATAAAACCTGGAGAATTCCATAATTTTTTAGATACTTTGTATGACTTATTATAAAAAGTTTTTGCTGGTTTTAAAACTTTATTTATTCCTTTAATATATCCATTTTTACCTTTTATATTATTAAAAAGAACTTTATTGTGATTTATAGAAATAATATTTCCCTCGCAATATGATGTTTTATTATTATAAATTACATAATCAGCTTTTATGGATAACAATCCTCCATTTCCTAAACATTGAGGAGAATGAGAATTTACAACAGTTCCATAAATCTGAGTTCCAACAGGCAATGTAATATGTTTTGTATAAATAGGTGCTTGGGATATAAAAACAACCCTAGTACCTTTTTGTGTTCTATCTGATACATTTGTATTCAATTTTACGGGAATTTTCTTTCCCCAGCCAATCTTTGATGTTCTGACATTAACTTGTTGTGGTATATTGGGGATTTTTTGAATGTTTGTATCAGTTTGTTTTGTTGAATTATTTGATTGGAAAATCTTTTGTTTTTCTTGATTATTACCTACATCTAAAAAATTTGTTGATTGAATTGAGGCTGGAGATGTTTGGGGTAATTTGGGCAAAGAGTTAGAGCCTGTGTTAAATGTTTTTTTTATTATTTCATCTACAGAATCATCTGCCTCAATAGCATAAGAACATGTGCCGATAAGTAATATTGTTAAAAGTAATATAATCTTTTTCATAGTTTTATTGTAATATATTTACTCTTGTATAAACAAATTTGTAAACAATTTTACATTTGTACATTAAAAAGACATTAGAAAAATTTTTCTAATATCTTTTTCAGTTTTTTTAATATTTGATAATCGGATTTATACTTGAACATAGAAAGTTTATAAATCTATTTCAAGTGATAATTCTGTTAATAATTTTCAGATTTTATAAAGAAATATGCTTGAGGATGATTACAAAACGGACAAACATCGGGTGCTGTTTTACCATAATGAACATGTCCACAGTTTGAACATTCCCACATTTTTTCTTCATTTTTTTCAAAAACTTGTTTTTCAACAATATTATTATACAATTTTCTGTATCTTTCTTCGTGCATTTTTTCAATTTCTGCTACTTGTTCAAATAAATATGCAATACTGTCAAAGCCTTCTTCTTTTGCTTCTTTAGCAAATTTTGCATACATATCTGTCCATTCATAATTTTCTCCATCAGCAGCTTCTTTTAAGTTGTTTAATGTTGTATTTAATTTTCCTCCATTTAATAATTTAAACCACATTTTTGCGTGTTCTTTTTCGTTATTTGCAGTTTCTTCAAAGATTTTTGAAATTTGAACAAAACCATCTTTCTTTGCCTGACTTGCAAAATATGTATATTTATTTCTGGCTTTAGATTCGCCTGCAAAAGCTTCTAATAAATTTTTTTCTGTTTTCGAACCTTTCAAATCCATTTTATTTTTCCTTTCTTACTATTTATTATTTTTTTAATCTAAGTTTAATCCACTTAGTAATTTTATCATGTTATCAGAGTGTTTACGTTGTCCTTTATCATTAGCATGGTAGCCAAAGTCATATATTAATTTTTCATCATATACGGCACCTGTTTTCATATCTCCAAGCATTGGAATGTCATTTTTTTCATAGAAAGAACGAATTTTATTATATGCATTTATTTCAGAGTCGGCATAATCCTTTTTATGATAGTGGAATGGCATTGTTGCGTATAGCTTTATTTTATTCTTTTTACAAAATTGGATAAAATCATATAATGCAAAATTTGTATTTTCTTTAGGTATTTCTTGGGTTATATAAATATATTTTCTGTTATTTTGTATATCAGGAATATTTCCTTTATTGGCTGTGAAATCTCCAAAATCATTAGTTTGTCCGAGAATTTTTTCATCAAGCTTATCTGCATCAAGTTTGTGATATGTTATTATTAATTTTACAAGATAAAAGGATAATCCAAGTTTTTGGATAATACTTAAATTTTTACAATAATCCTTACCATAAGTAACAAGATATTCAGCAAGCTGAGCAGGAACTGTATCACTATCTTTTTTATAAATACTAAATTCGAGAGGCATTATAACAATATCTCCCGGCTATAATATTTTTTGAGCTTCATAAAAGATATAATTTTCTAACCCCATATGAATACCAAAATTTATAACAGGTAAACCTGTCTTTTCGTGTATATACTTTGAATTAACTCCGTATAAAGTATTTGAGCCTGAAAAAAAATACAATCTTTTTCCC
>JAFQYI010000018.1 GCA_017406505.1 bacterium | reverse complement strand
TAGAAAAGTATTAAAACTAATTAATTTTTTATCGATAATATATAAAAATATGTATGAGATTGCAATATCAATAAAAAATATAAATAATAAAAATAGTATTGTATATATATTATTCTTTTTCAATAAATTAAAAAAGTTTTGCAATATTGAATTTGTTGATTTAGTTAAAGTATAAAATATCGGAAGAATTATAATTCTCATAATAAAAAAAACGGTTAATATATAAATATATGGGGTTATTACTTCTTTTGGATCATCAACCACAATTATAGACCCTAAATATAATATAGCGATAAAATTTGTTATAATTGGAGGCAATAATGTATTTAATAAAATAAAAATAGAAATCGGAAGAATTTTTTGCATTTAGCCTCTAAATCTTATATTTATCCCAAATTGTTTTTGGTATTTCAATATTGATAATAACATAAAAAGGTTTTAAATCTCCTTGTTGTTGTAATTTATAACCTATTTTACCTTTTACACTTGTTCTGTTGGGATTAAAATTATAGAAATCCTCAATTGTACAAATTATTTTTTCATTTATTTTATCAAATTTTATATTTTTAATTTCTGCTCCATAGAGTCGGTAGGTCAGGCTCAGCCTGACATAAAAATAGTTGCTTGATCTACAGGCTTTAAGAACAAATCACAATCAAAATATTAAACAACACAAAAATAATTGGAACAATAAAAAATATAAACAATATCCAAAATATAATATTAAATAATTTTGTATTTGTTTTATATTTAGGCATTATATATTTTACCCAAATAAAAAAAGATAAATAAGAAATTAACAATCCGCCACCGGAAAAAATATAAGAATATTTTAAAACAAAAAGATACTGAGTAAACGAATAAGAAATACTTTTATCGGTAGTTAAAAATAAGGATAAATAATCACATAAAAATGCAAATATTATAGTTACAAATAATAATTTTTTATTATTTTTGATTTTATCAAGGAAAATTTTTATATTATAAATTTTTTGACTATTCATATATAAGAAAGGAAAAACAGATATCCTAAATAATATTATTATAAAAGAATAAATATAAAAATATACATCTGAGTCAAGATAATCGTAAAATTTCATTGAAAAAAATAATGTTAAAAAAGAAATAAAAAATGGAGTTAAAAGAACATTTAATATTATAAACAAAATAAATTCAAAGATTTTTCGCATATAGAGAATATTACACAATATTATTTTATATGCAAGTATTGTTGAGCTTCTTTTTTGGATATTACAACAGTTATGATATAATAATAGTTTTCGATTAGTCCTTTTTCTTGATAATTACGCCCTTTAAATACAAGTATCCTGTCATCATTCGCATTAAAATCATAAGCGTTTGTATATTCGAGTAAATTTTTAATAGTTTTCTTATGTTGTTTGGTGTTTCATTTTGTATATCAGAATCAAGACTGCCTCCACTTTTACAGGATTTTATTGTGTCCTAAAGGGCAATATCTCTTTCTTTAAGAGTTTTAATTTCGTTTCATAATCAAAATCCTGCAATTTTGGTTAGTTGCAAATATATCCCAAAACTTTCCAAAATCTGTTTTGTAGGTGTACATAATATTGTTGTTACTCTAATGATTTTACTCCTGAGACTAAACCTAAAATAAGATTATTGAAATTACTATCTATCGAGGGTTTAAAGCTTTTACAGTTTTTCATAAGAGAATAATATCATTAACATACATTATTATTAGACAGTTTTACAATGAAAAAATTTTTAATCCTTTTTAAAATTCTTAAATGCCAAGAATTATAAAAAATACTCTTTTAAATTACATACCCTTAAATTTTAATATAGAGGATAATATAAATCCTGCAAGGATTTTTGAGGTAAATAATAAGCCAATAAAATCAGGGATAATAGTTTATTTATGTGAAAGAGAAATCAGAGCAAAAGATAATTTTGCTCTCCAATTTGCCCTTCAAAAAAGCAAAGAATTAAATTTACCACTAAAAATTATTCACCCGAAAGTTAATTATGAATATCAACCAAAACAAAAATTTATTGATCGCCAAATAAAACAGGTACAAAAAATTTTTCGAATATTGAATTTAGATTTTGAAATAGTTGATAAAAAACCTCCTGAAATAATTAAGAATTTACACCTCGCAACATTAATCATTGATTTTAACCCGATTTTAAAAAGAGATTATTTAAAAAACATTGACTGCAAAATATATGAAGTAGACGGACATAATATTATTCCCGCGAGATTTGTCTCAAAAAAGCAGGAATATTCTGCTGCTACTTTACGTAGAAAAATATATTATAACATTTATCCCTTTTTAACCGAATTTGAGAACTTTACTGCAGACAGCATTGAAGCAAATTATATATTAGAAGATTTTATAAAAAATAAATTACCATATTATGCTGAATTAAAAAATGATCCTTCTAAAAATGTTTTATCTGGTTTATCTAAATATTTAAATTTAGGGTTTATATCATCTCACAGGGTTGTTCTCGGAGTTATAAAATCAGAGGCGACAATAGAGAACAAAGAAGCGTTTTTAGAAGAAATTATTGTAAGAAAAGAACTTGCTGACAATTTTTGCCTATATGCAAATAGCTTTAAAGATTTTTCTTCTATTCCCTCCTGGGCAAAAATGACACTTAAAACTCATAAATATGACTTAAGACCTTATATATATTTACCCCAAAAACTTGAAAATGCCAAAACTCAAGATAAACTTTGGAATGCTGCACAAAATCAATTAATGAAAGAAGGAAAAATCCACGGGTATCTAAGGATGTATTGGGCTAAAAAGATTTTAGAATGGACTTTTTCACCTGATGTGGCACTCGAAATTGCAATATATTTGAATGACAAATACGCTTATGACTCACCATCTTCAAATGGTTATGTAGGAATTTTGTGGGCAATTGGAGGGTTGCATGACAGAGCATTTATTGATTATCCTATTACAGGAAAAATCCGAAGAATGACTTATAGTTCTATTAGAAAGAAATATGATTTAAGCAGCTACATTGATAAATAAAATACTATTAATAAACCAAGCAAAAAGTATCAGCAACTTTGAGAAAAAATTATCAGTTATTTTTGAATTTTTTCTCTTAATACCTGTAATTTGTGAATTTTCACAATCTTCTAATAATCTATAACCTACAATATAAAAATATATAGTTTGTATATATTGTAAAAATATTAAAATTCTCAAACTTCGTGCAAAAAATTCTCAAACCTCGTGCAACGTTACATTAGTTACAAAATGTATATCTATAATCTATCGAGAAGTATAAGAAATAAAGAATAGGTCGAATGTGGCGGCGTTGCATAAGTTTAAGCCCAAAAGTCCGAGTTTAAGAATTTTTCATTTTTCTTCACTTTTCTTCACTTTTCTTCACTTTTTGTTTCAGAAAAAGTAAGTCTTTTTTCCCCATTTTTACTGATTTCTACCGATTTAAAAACTTTATAATGTAAATTTGCTTAACAAATGGTTTTATAGTCAATAATTTTTTAAATTTGCATTTTTTATTTTTTTAGAAACGTTTTAGAAACAATTTAAAAATTTTTTCAATAAATATATCTGTTTTCCAATAAATACGGCTTTTAAATCGTTTAAAAAATTATTTCTAAAGCGATTTAAAAAATTAAAAAGTTAGATTTTACGTTTTTTTCTTGTTAAAAATCTTGATGAAAAAATTAGTGAAGTTTGGACAAGTTTGGACAAAGTTTGGACACAATTTATTAAATAAAAATATATACATTTTATATATTTTGCACCTATAAACCTTTAAAATAAACCAATGCTAATGCGTTTTTATAAATACCCATTTTTTCCTTTGTTTCCGGATGCAAGAATCTTAATCCTTTTCTTAAAAACTTTATCTTAACGTTTTCTTTTTCTAAAATATAATCCTGCCAATATGCAGTTTCTGTTCGTGCAGGAATGAGCATTATTGTTGAATGACCTATAATCTGTTCATGATATGCTTTTTTAACCCACTTATCGCAATACTTATAGGGAGGATTACACCAATTAAAATTATTCCATTCTAACTGTAATCCATTCTTTTCAGGATATACAAAATGGTGTTTTGCAGGAATATTTTTTTGAGAACAACAGGTATCAAGGTCAAATTCTTGACGATTATATTTTGCTAAAATTTTATTTATAAAATCTTCCGGAGTTAAATAATCTTGTCTATCAGAATTATATTTATATTTCATAATTTTACCTTTATCTTTAAATAAAACAGCTCCATTAGGAGCTGATGTGTAATGTGTGGTAGATTATATTGATTATTTTGAGCAAACTAAAGGCAAGGGAATTTGTCTTTCATTAGGTGCTTGAATTTTGTTTTCTGCTAAAATTTTTCTGACTTGCAATTCTGGAATTGCAAATCTTCTTGAAATTTTTCTTATAGAAGCCATACTTCCATCATAATCGGCTTAAACAATTCTTTTAATGACATTAGTAAAGCCTTTGGCAGGAACTTGTATAATGTTTCCACACATATTTACAAGTAATGATAATGCTACATCAACCCCACACAAATCGTAAATTTCTCTAAATATCTCTGTTGGCATATCATCAACAGTTATATCTTCAGAATTTATTTTCAAACCGTTAAATTCATACGTTGCCATTTTATTACCTCGTTATTCCTGATTTGCCACAAATTTAATTACATTAGGCTCAATTCTTAATTTATCTTTTGTGTTAATTGATATTCCTGCTTTAGATAATATTTTTACGTCCAAATCAAGACATTTATCTTTGTCTATTGTTTCTTTAATATTTAAAACAAAATCAAGATTTAATGCTTTTAGGCTTTTAATACATTCTTCCGGGGAATTGTTAAGTTTAACACTTTTTGTAATTCTGTAAGAAATTGTTCCAAATGTAAGTTTTTTGCTACGTGATTTAATAAATTCAGATTTGTTTTGTTCTGCAAATCTTTCAATATTTTTTTCAATTTCTTTAATTCTATTGGCAAGAACTGCGGCTTTTTCTTCTGATTTTGTTTTGATTTCATTGATTTTTACTGTTGCAGCACCTTCAATTTTTTCTTTTTGCACTTGCAAATTAGACATTTCTTTTAAACCCAAATTGATTTCTTCCCAAGATTTAAAAATACTTTCTACTTTTTTTGCCATAATTAGTCCTTCTATCATTTGAGTCAGAATGCTAAACATCTGTTTTGTCTGTTCCGCTTGGTTATCAATGATTTGATTAAACTGTGTTGTTGATGATTTGTGAAAAAGATAAAAACAGGCGAAGGCAACACCACCCACACCGAGAATTTTAAAAACCTCAATGAGTTCTGTTGGCATAAAAGCTCCTTTTTATTTGTATTACCGGACAGAGCAGTTGTATAAATATCTTTCAGATATTTATACATAAATTTGCTACTTTGCTCCTTCCATTTATGCAATGTATTAAACAAATATTCAAATTTAAATAAATATATAATTATCATATATTTTAATTTTCTATATATATTTATGTGAAATGTTCGTTTGTAACCTTTAATATGGCAGAAGGTTGAGATTTTTGCGTAGGCTGAAACGCAAGAGAAAAGCCGAAATAGCAAAATCAAAGAAAAACAAGGAAACGGACAGAAAAACATGAAATGGTGTGAAATTTTCAGAACAGGAAATCATACAGATTCAAACGGAAATGAAAAAGTTTGGACAATAGAAGATTTAAAGACAATCGAACAAAATTTTAACGAAAAAAATAATGAAGTGCCAATTTGTTGCGGACACCCAAAGACAAACAGTCCAGCATTAACAAGTTTTATTGCAATAGCAACAGATAGAAATTATTTATTAAATAAGGAGAAACAAATGAGAATTTATTTTAATCACATTATTACGTTAGTTCAAATAATTACACCGTATTTAAAGAAAATCACAGAGGAAAAAATTATTCCGTGGTCGAAAAAGCAGTATTACAAAAATGTAAATAAAACTGTTGCCAAAATGATTAAAAAACTTGCTGAACTTGGCGAAAAAGCACTTATTTGTGATGATGAAGCGAAGAAAGAAAGACATAAACTCGGATTTAAACTCGGTTATGAATTTGTAAACGGACTTGAAATGTTAGTAACGGAAGCAAAAAAAGCACTTGCTGAAATAAATGAAAAATTGGGTAATACTGAATTGCTCGATGAAGACGAAATTCCGTTTTAGTGGATTTTATGTAGAGTGGCAAACCCGAAGAACTAAAGGTATAAAAATGAAAAACAAATCGCAAAATAAAATAATATCCGTCATTATTAAACTCGGGCAGAAACTCATTACTCTAGCCCGAGAATACGGACTTGCCCAAAAGATTTATAAGATCATTCTTGAAAGTGGAGTTTTGGACGATATTCAAAAGCAAATTGCAGACTTCGCTCTTGTTGCAGTCTATCAGACAGAATTTGCATTCAACAAAATCGGTAAAGAAAAAAAACAACTTGCGTTCAAAATGATTTGCAATTTTATCAAATACCCTCTTGTCTTAAAACCACTCAAACCACTCATTGAGGACATTTTATACAACAAAATTTCTGATGAAATTGAAGATGCAGTCATAAAACTCAAAGAACACTTAAAGGAATGTTTAAAATGATACAGATTTGGAAACAGATAAAAAGTCAAATCGATGGAAAAGAAAAAACGATATTAATATCAGTACAAGCTAATATGGATAATGCGCAATATTTTTGTGAAAAAAATCGTATTGAAGATGTTAAATTAGTAAAAGTATCAGATTGATAAATATAAATATATAAAGGAAAACTTCATGAAAATATCGAAAAACGGAAAAAAATTAATAAAAACATTTGAGGGCTTACGACTAAAGGCATATTATTGCCCTGCAGGAGTTTTAACTATCGGTTACGGGCATACAAAAGGAGTATATCAAAATCAAGAAATTACAACTGAAACTGCAAATAAATTTTTTGATGAAGATATAAAAGTATATGTAAATATGGTCAATACTCTTGTAACCGTACCTCTCTCGCAAGGGCAGTTTGATGCGTTAGTGTCCTTTACCTATAATTGCGGAATCAATAATTTCCGAAATTCAACATTATTAAAGCTCTTAAATAAAAATGATTATTCGGGAGCTGCAGCACAATTTGTTCTGTGGAACAAAATCCGCCGAAACGGAAAACTTGTTCCTTGCGAAGGCTTAACCAATCGCCGTAAAGCAGAAAGAGAAATGTTTTTATCAAAAACACAAACATTGTTAAACGCAGACGAAGCAGCAAAAATTTTGGGAATATCAAGACGTACAGTATATTCTTGGGCAAATCAGCATAAAATCAAACATATTCGTTATTCCGACAGACTTTTGTTTGAACCGGAAGATATATATAAATTTAAAAAAGAACATATCATTCTTTAAAGAGAATTTAAATTAAATTTAATGAACTAGTTTTTACACTGACAGAAACGGAAGTTTTAAGACAGAAATGGAATACAACGAATTACCCAAAACAGAACAGACACATTATTATAACTGGAGCCTAACTGCGATAGATTGTTATAAGCGTGGTTGTATTTGTGAAGGTTGTTTAATTCAAGAGCTAATAACTTCCGGAAAATGTCAAATGAAAAAATCGGTATTATGGCTTGTGAAAAAATATGGCATGCCAACCGAAAAACAAGAACGGATTTTAAGAATAAATTCAGGATTGGAAGAAAGTAAAAGAAAAAGAACAGTATAAAAATTACTGAAGCAACCGAACCCTCGCACATTGATAACTGAATAAAAAATACTTAAGATTGCTGTTTTTGGATATCAGCAAATAAAAAAATATCCGAGAGATACAGGCAAAGCTGAAAAGCCTTGTTCACATAAGAGTTGCAGCTCTTATGTGAATAATCATAAATACGTATGACCACCTGTTCACTTATTTTAACAGAAAAAAAAGCATGAAAGGAAAAAAAATGAAAAATTACAGATATTTAATTAATTGGATAGGTGGTAAACGTCTTTTAAGAAAGAGAATAGCTACAATGATACCTAATAATATAAAAGGATACATAGAACCATTTGGTGGTGGTGCATGGGTTCTTTTTTATAAAGAAAAATGGGCAGAACTTGAAGTGTATAATGATTTGGATTCAAGACTTGTTAATTTGTTTAATGTGGTCAAATATCATCCTTGTGAAATTGCAAGGCAAATGTGTTATATGCTTGCAAGCAGGGAACAGTTTGAACAACAAATATTTTGCGAAGGAATAACAGATATTCAAAAAGCAGCAAGATTTTTGTATATTATTAATCGTTCTTTCGGAGCAAAAGGAGAAAGTTTTGGAACGTCAAAAAGTAGTGGGATAAAATCTGCTTATGGAATTATTGAGCGAATAACAGAAATATCAAAAAGGTTAGATAAAGTTTTAATTGAGCATAAAAGTGCGTTTGATTTGATTAAAAATTACGACAGAGAAATAATGTTTTTTTATCTCGACCCTCCATATTCTTGTGGAGAGGGCTATAATGTATGTTCAACCAAAGATTTCGAACATGAAAAACTTGCTCAATTACTGAAAAATATTAAAGGTAAATTTTTGTTGTCGTATGACGATTCCGAAAAAATCAGAGAATTATATAAAGATTTTAAAATTATAGAAGTTGTAAGACAAAAGGGGATTAATAACAGAAATATTCAAGATAGAAATTATAAAGAATTATTGATAAGAAATTATTAATATAAAAAAACTTCGCAAGAAATTTGCGAAGTTAAAAACAATATAAGTTGATAATTAAATATAATCCGAAATAAAAACATAAATCAAATTCAAAAAATAATTTATTGGTAAAAAGAGAAAAAATATATCTAAAGTATATATTTAAAAAAACTAAAAATTCTCAAACTTCGTGCAAAAAATTCTCAAACCTCGTGCAACGTTACACTATAACCTACAATATAAAAATATATAGTTTGTATATATTGTAAAAATATTAAAATTCTCAAACTCTGTGCAAAAATTCTCAACTTCGTGACGAGTTACACTTATAATTCATTTCAAAATAAAAACCCCTCAATTTGAGGGGTAAAAATTTTATGAGAGAGAGAGAGTTTTAAATCCTTTTTATTAATTAGTCAAAATATCCAAATGAATCTTTTATGTTATTTCCTACTAATTTTTCTACTTCTTCTTTTTCTGCTACTACTGCTG
>JAFQYI010000017.1 GCA_017406505.1 bacterium | reverse complement strand
TAAGTACAATAGCTAAAAACAAATTGATAAAGTTAAAGAAAAAACCGACAGCAATATATAATAATTGTTCAGGAAAACATGCAGCTATTTTAGCATATTGTGTACTGAAAGGCTATGATATAAATAACTACAATCAAATTGAGCATTCTGTACAAAAAAAAATAATGAATTATGTATCAAATATTTGTGAAATAAAATTAAATCATTGCAAAATTGCCCAAGATGGTTGTACACTACCTGTTTTAGCAATGCCTATAAAAAATTTAGCAAAAGGATTTTTAAATTTATTTGTCTATGAAAATAGCAAAATTAAAAAAGCAATATTAAAGAATCCTTATTATTTTGGTGGTAAAGGAAGACTTGATTCTGAAATAGTAAAAGCCGGTAATGGCAATCTTGTTGCTAAAGTAGGAGCAGGAAATATTTGTTGTGTTACAGATGTAAAAACAAAAGAAGTATTTATAATAAAAATTGCAGATTCGGACAATTGCACACGAGGAATAGTTTTACTTGAAATATTAAAGAGAAATAATAAAATTAGTGAACAAGAATATATTCGTTTATCAAAGATATTTTCAACTGATATAACAGACGAAACGGGAAAGATTATAGGAAAAACAGAATTTTGTTTTTAGTTTAAATGCTCCTAAAAAATAATATACTTATACGATAAAAATTTTTAATTGATAAAATAGAATTATAGTGTAAGATAAGATACTAAATAATTGTAAGTGTGAAAGAAAGAATTTTTTTATAGAATTATGGCAGATGCGTTTTCATCAAATTCATATAATAAAATAAAGAGATTATCAACAGAAGAGCTTGAAAAGTTATGGTATGCTTTTTTACAAGATAAAGGTAATAAGAAGCTTAGAGATCAGTTAATAGTTCAATATATATATTTAACAAAATATGTAATGGGAAGAATAAAAGGAACTTTGCCACCATCTTTTTCAATAGATGATATTACAGGATATGGAGTAGAAGGTCTTATTGATGCTATAGAAAAATATTCACCCGAAAAAGGAGCGAGATTTGAAACGTATGCAATTATGCGTATTAGAGGCTGCATAATTGACAAAATCAGAGCTCAAGATTGGATGCCAAGAAGTACAAGGAAAAAAATAAAAGATGTAAAAGAAACAGCAGAAAAGTTAAGACAAGAACTTGGCAGACCTGCGACATCAACTGAAATTGGAGAAGCATTAGGTATAGAAAAAGAAAAAGTTGATTCTATATTAGCAGAAGTAACATCGGTCAGCTCTATATATGATAAAAAGGGTACTTCAGATGAGAGCATGGAAATTATTGATACAATAGAGGACACAAAATCATTAACTCCATTAGAACAACTTGAAGAAAAAGATACGAAGAAAGAATTACAAATGGCATTAAAAAGTTTACCCGAAAGAGAAAGAATGATAATGGTACTTTATTATCAAAAGAACATGACATTAAAAGAAATAGGGGAAACTATTGAGATTTCGGAATCAAGAGTTTGTCAAATCCATGCTCAAGCAATTATGAAATTAAAAAATATTTTATCAGGCAAAAAAACAACAAAATTTCAAAAAATCTAGTATATGATAAATATATATTTTAAGACTAATGCATTTTAAATCTTAATTTAAAAAATGCAAAATTATTTCATATTTGTTTTGTGTTATAATCATCCTATAAGACAGGAGAAATTATGATAATAAAAGCACAAAAAGGTACTAAAGATGTTCTTCCGGAAGAATATATTCAGTGGAAAAATATCTTAAATAAAGCTGATGAAATTTTCAAATATGCGAATTTTAAACAAATATCAACTCCGATATTTGAGGCAACTGAATTATTTAAGCGAGGTGTTGGAGATAGTACCGATATTGTGAATAAAGAAATGTATACTTTTGAAAAAAGTGAACGTTCAATAACACTGCGTCCCGAAAATACGGCAGGTGTAGTTCGTGCATATTTGGAACATAATATGCAAAGAGAAATTCAACCTGTTAAATTATGGTATTTTGGTCCAATGTTTAGATACGAAAGACCTCAAGCCGGCAGACAAAGACAATTTCACCAGCTTGGTGTAGAAATGTTTGGTATAGAGGATGCTTCTGCTGATGCTGATTGTATATATACTGCCGTAAAATTTTTTGAAGCTGTTGGATTAAAAAACCTTTCTGTAGAATTAAATTCTTTAGGCTGTAATTCTTGTCGTAATAAATTTAGAGAAAAAATTAAAAACTTGATTGAGCCTGTTTTAAGTGAACTTTGCTTTGACTGTCAAAAAAGATTTTCAACAAACCCTTTACGGATTTTAGATTGTAAAAATGAAACCTGCAAACAAATTTTTGATGAAAAACAAATCCTTGAAAAAATTTCTCACATAGAATTGTGTGAAGAATGTTCTACTCACTACTCACAACTAAAATCACATTTAGATATGTTAAATGTCAAATATATTGAAAATCCCTTTTTAGTAAGAGGTTTGGATTATTATACAAGAACTGTTTTTGAAATAAAATCAGAAAATTTAGGTTCACAAAATGCAGTTTGTGGTGGTGGAAGATATGATAATTTAGTTGAAACACTTGGAGGTCCCAAAACTCCTGCTGTAGGCTGGGCTGTAGGCATGGAAAGGTTATATTCATTAACAGAAAAAGATAATGTAAAAAATATAGATTATTTTGTAATATCAGATAACATATCTGAAGCTTTAAAATTAACAAATGAAATTAGAAACAGAAATAAAACAGCTGAAATGGATTATTCTAAAAGAAAATTTACAAAGCAAATAGAAAAGGCTTCTAAAATTGCTGATTTTGCTGTCATTATCGGTGAAAGTGAAATAGCTAAACATACAATTACTATAAAAAATCTAAAAAACTTTGAACAAACAGAAATTGATAGAGATATTTTCATATCTTCTATTAATTAAGTACAAAAAATAGATTTACGGAATATATCATACTGTAGATTTGTTTATTGAAACAATTTCTAAGTAGAACTTGTTTGATGAGTGAAACGAGGAGTTGCAATGTTTTGTGTTGAAATTAACAAAGCAGGTATGAAGTATCAGGAACTGAGATTTTTATAAACTTTCGTTTTTTCTATGTAAAGGAATAATTTAAATTAATTATTGATAGAAAAGTACACATCTTTTAATCTTTTTTTGCTTACATGAGTATACAATTGGGTTGTAGAAACATCAGAGTGTCCAAGCAATTCTTGAACAATTCTTAAATCAGCACCATTTTCCAATAAATGGGTAGCAAAAGAATGTCTGATGGTATGAGGTGAAGATTTTTTACCGATTTCTGCCGAAACTTTTTTTATAAAGTTATAAACATATTGTCTGGAAATTTTATGCCCATTTTCATTAAAAAATAATATTTTAGAATTTAGATTAAATTTTTTGCACAAGTATTCTCTTTCTTGTAAATATTTTTTTACAGCTTTTATAGCATTTTTACCAATAGGAATAATTCTTTCTTTTGAACCTTTACCAATACATCTGATAAAGCCGGATTTTAAATCAAGATTATTAATTTTTAAATCTGATAATTCTGAAACTCGAAGTCCACAAGCGTAAAGAAGTTCAAAAATGGCTCGTTCTAAAATGGATAAATTTAAAGTCAATATTTTTTCAATTTCTTCGACAGATAAAACTTTGGGTAATTTTTTTATAATTTTTGGAGGTTCTAGTGCTAAAGAAGGGTTTGAATTAATATCTCCATTAATATTAAGCCAAGAAAACCAGCCTCTAATTGAAGCAATTTTTCTAATGATAGATGTTGGCTTTAACCCTTGTAACCTAAGTTCTTTAATATACATATTAATATGAGTACGAGTAATTTCATTAATATCATCAATATTTAAAGAATTTAAAAATTCACAAAAATTTTTCAAATCATTTTGATAGGCAAGAATAGTATTTTCAGCTAACCCTCTTTCAGCAGTATTATATTCGTTAAATTCTGATATTTTATGTATAAGCATGTAAAAAATTTATCATTTATAACGTTATTATTCATCATAAAAATTCATTATTTTTTATAGTAAAGATATCTTAAAGCAGAAATTCTATCAAAATAATGAAAATATTTATTTTATAACTACTTTTAAATATTAAAACTTTCTAGTATAATAAAATTTAAAATAGGAGATTGATTGTGAGCAATTTAAAATATAAAAGAATTTTGCTAAAAATAAGTGGAGAAGCACTTATGGGCAAACAAGCTTTTGGAATTGACCAGGAGCCGGTCGAAATGATAGCAAATGAAATAAAAATAGCACACGAAGCCGGAGCAGAAATCGCAATAGTTGTTGGTGGAGGAAACATATTTAGAGGTATGCAGAAAAGTGCAAAACTTGGTATGGATAGGGCTTCAGGAGATTATGTAGGCATGCTTGCAACAATTATGAATGCCGTAGCATTACAATGTGCATTAAAAAAATTAAATGTTTCTTGCAGAGTACAATCAGCTCTTGATATAAATAAAATAGCAGAACCTTATGTAAGATTTAAAGCAGTAAGACATTTAGAAAAGGGGCGTGTTGTTATATTTGCAGCAGGAACAGGTAATCCATTTTTTACTACAGACACAGCTGCTGCTTTAAGAGCTTCAGAAATAGGCGCTGATATTATGCTTATGGCTAAAAATGGTGTTGATGGAGTTTATACAGCAGACCCCAAAATAAATCCTGATGCTAAAAAATATGATAATATATCCTATGATGATATCATTATAAGAGGTTTAAAAGTTATGGACACAGCATCTTGTTCATTATGCAAAGAAAATAATATACCTATAATTGTATTTGATTTTGCGGCAAAAGGTGCTGTTATGAAAATTTTACAAAATGAAAAAATTGGAACTTATGTAGGAGGTACAAATGTCGGTTGAAGAAATTATGATTGAAGGAACTGAAAAAATGGATAAAGCTGTTGCTCAGCTTAAAAAATCTTTCGGTTCTGTAAGAACAGGTAGAGCAAATCCACTTATTCTTGAAAAAGTAACTGTTGATTATTATGGAGCACCAACACCACTTCGTCAAATGGCTCAAGTTACTGTTCAAGAAGGGACAACTCTTGTTGTAGCTCCGTTTGATAAATCTATTTTAAAAGAAATTGAAAAAGCTATTATAAAAGCTGATTTAGGAATTACACCCAACAGTGATGGTATTGTTGTAAGACTTCCATTTCCACCATTAACTTCTGATAAAAGAAAAGAAATTGCTAAAGACGTAAAGAAAATGGGTGAGGAAACTAAAGTTGCAATCAGAAATATTCGCAGAGATATGACTGATGATGTTAAAAAAGCTGAAAAAGCTGACAATCTTCCTGAAGATGTTGTTAAAGATAAGCAAAATGAAATTCAAAAATTAACAGACAAATATACTAAAATAGTTGAAGATCTTTGTGCAGAAAAGGAAAAAGAGGTTTTAACAATATAGTGTCAAATGAAGAAAACACAAAAAAAAATAACCAGGCAAGAATAATTACCGGTACTATCACAGGGCTTATTATGCTTGGAGCACTTTATGCAGGAGGTTTTATTCTTGCCGCAGTTGTTGCTTTTTTTGTGTATTTTTCAATGAAAGAATATGTTCATATATTGCAATGTAAAGGGTTTCAACCATCATTTAGAATTATTGTATTAATAACTTTTTTATTATTTATAATGTCTGTAGCACATTTAGAAAAGTTATTTCCGATAGTTTTATTTTTGGGAGTAGCCCTTTCTTTTTGTTCAGTTCTTTTTAAACTAAGACAACCTTACATAGCAAATGTTTCAACAACGGTTTTTGGTTTTTTATTTTGTTGGCTTCCAACTTATGTATATTTAATTAGAGGTATCGGAGCTCCTGGAAAAGGTTTTTTAACACTTGGAACAGCAAACCCGGGGTTAGGTTATTTGGTCATGATGTTTTTTACAATATTAGCTACAGACATTGGAGCTTATTTTTTTGGAAAAACATTTGGTAAACACCAATTATCTCCGGAAGTAAGTCCTAAAAAAACAATTGAAGGTGCTATTGCAGGTTCTGTATTAGCGATTTTAACAGCAATATTTTTTGGTAATACTTTACAAATTTCTTTTATAAAATCATTGATTGCAGGTGTAATCATCACTTTTTTTGCTCAAATTGGAGATTTATCAGAATCTTTATTAAAACGAGATGCTGGTGTTAAAGATTCAGGTGATAGCTTGCCCGGACACGGAGGGTTTTTAGACAGGGCTGACAGCTATATTTTATCAGCGCCTATAGCTTACTATCTTTTTAAATATATAATTATGAATGACAATTATTCTGTGTTTTTATCTGTTTTTGAAAAGGTTTTTATAAATGTTGGAAACATATAAAGATTTATCATCTTTTTTAAAGAAAACAGGTTTTGATACCATTAATATTGAAAATCTCGACAGAGCCTTTATTCATCCTTCTTACGCAATAGAAAATTCTCTTTCGGAATTTCAGTGTTATGAGCGTTTGGAATTTTTAGGAGATGCTGTTTTAAAACTTGTTATAAGTGATATTCTGTATAAAAAATTTCCTAACAGCAGAGAAGGAAAAATGACATTGGTTCGTTCTATACTTGTAAGTGATGATTTCTTATTTCATCTTGCAGAAGATTTGGATTTAAAAAGTTATATAAAAATTTCAAAATCACTTGAAAAAGATGGAGGAAGAAACAATCCTTCAATTTCTGCTTGTGTATTTGAGGCTTTTTTAGGTATTTTATATGAAAATAATGTATCGTTAGAATTAATATCACAATTCTTAAAAAACATGTATGCCAAATATATAGATAATTTAGATATATACTTACCAAAGTTTAATGCAAAAGCTATTTTACAAGAATATACTCAATCATTAACGAAAGACAGACCTATATATGAATTAATATCGAAAACAGGTAGTGAAAATGATATAACATTTAAGATACAAGTTTCTTATAATGGTGATATTTTAGGAGTAGGTGTAGGAAAAAATAAAAAGCAAGCAGAACGAGAAGCTGCATATCAAGCTTGTTTAAAGCTCAAATTAACAGGAGAAAATGTTTATGAATAAAACGATAATAGCTCCATCTATTTTGTCGGCAGATTTTGCAAATTTAGAAAGAGATATCAAAATAATAGAAAAATCAGGTGCTGATTGGGCACATATAGATGTTATGGACGGACATTTTGTTCCTAATATAACAATTGGAGCTCCTGTTGTAAAAGCTTTGAGAAAAGTTACAGGAATGGTTTTTGACGTACATCTTATGATTGAAAATCCGGAAAAATATATTCCTGATTTTGCAAAAGCAGGTTCGGATTATATTACATTTCACTATGAAGCAACAAAAGAAAAGACAAGCCAAGTAATAGAACAAATAAAATCTTTAGGTATTAAAGTTGGAATATCTATTAAACCAAAAACAAAACCGGAAGAAATAACCGATTTTATAGATAAAGTAGATTTAGTGTTAATTATGACTGTTGAACCTGGCTTTGGTGGACAATCATTTATGCCCGATTGTGCAGAAAAAATAAAATATATTAAAGAAAAAGGGGAAAAAGATTTAATTATAGAAGTTGATGGTGGAATTAATGCCGAAACGGGAAAAATTTGCAGAGAATACGGTGCAAATGCTCTTGTTGCGGGAAGTTATATATATGGTAATTCAAATATAGAACAAGCAATATATTCATTAAGATAAGCAGGTAATAAAATGTATAAAACAGAAGGATTTATCGAAACACATTTTCACGGAGCATTTGGTGTTGATTTTATGAATTGTAATGTTGAAGATGTAATTGAATTATCAATAAAAATGCCTGATTATGGAACAACCATTATTTATCCTACATTAATGACAGGAGATATTGGACAAATAAAAAAACAAATACAAATAATAAAAGAAGCACAAAAAAAACAACCTGCAAAATCAGCAAAAATAGCAGGAATACATTTAGAAGGGCCATTTATAAATCCTCTTAAAAAGGGAATCCACCAACAAGAATATATCTTAAAACCAACTATTGAAAATTATAAAAAATTTGAAGACGAAATAATTAAAATTGTAACATTAGCTCCTGAATTAGATGAAAACAGAAATCTGTGTAAGTATTTACATAATAAAAAAGTCAAAGTTCAAGCAGGACATACAATGGCAGATGATTTAACATATTGTAATTCAGTAACACATTTATTTAATGCAATGTCAGCATTATCACATAAATACAAAAATATAATATCTTCATCTCTTACAAATGATGATATATATGTTGAAGTTATTGCCGACGGCAATCATATTATAGACGAAGTTTTAAAAATGGTATTTAAAAACAAACCACTTAATAAGACAGTGCTAATAAGTGATGCTCTTCCTATTGCACATGGAAATTTTAAAAAAGGAATTTTTGCAGGACAGGAGGTAACTTTAAATAACGGAAGTTTTTACAATTCTAACGGAACACTTGCCGGAAGTGGAATGTTACAATGCGATATATTAAAAAGACTTGTAACAACGAATATATTAACATTTGAAGAAGCATCATATATGATGAACATATCTCCGGCAAAATATTTAAACATAATGCATAATGCACACGTACTTTTTGATGAAGAATATAATCCTATAAATGTTAATTATGTATAAAATTTTTCCAATATTCAATAAAATAAGTATTAAATAAGATTTTATTCAATTTAGTTTTTAAAATGCAAAGAGAAATATTAAAATATCAAAAATATAGAGCAATATATATTGTTAAAAATGAATTTGATTCAAGTTATTTGATATTAAATATTTTATTTTTATTTATAGTTTTATATTGTTTTTTTACAAATTTTGGTTCAATAAAAAATGTAATTATTTTTTATACAAATTATCCTTCTCTTTTATTTCCTATAATTATAGGAGAAGTTACGATTTTAACATTTTTTTTATTTTATCTATACGAATTTTTTAATTTTAGAATTATAGTTACACCCGAAGAAATAATATTAAAAACATATAAAGAAGAAAAGATTATAATAAACAAAATAAGCGAGATAGGAAAGTATTACAGTCAAAAATCAGTAACATCAATTGAGATTATTTGCATTGATGGAAAGAAATATCGCTATCCAATAAACTGCAATATTAAAAAATTGATTAATTATTTAAACCAAATAAATCCCAACATAAAAATGACAAATAAAAGTATATTATTCGAAAATTTGTTTAATTAAAGATATTTAACATACTATAAAAAATATTGAACATTTTTAATTTTTCTTTCTTTTGTAATTTTTTACGGATAAAAAGTTTATAGAAAAAGAGGGTTCATATATAAAATATCGTAGTTTCATTTATTGCAATAATAATATAGTTGAGTTTATTTGACCAGCATAGCGAATAGTTACGATCCTTCGGGTTGCAACAAAATAGGTATGTAGTATGTAGCATCACATATATTTTATAGCCTATATTTTAAACCTATTTCAAGGAATCATCGTTTTCATTTTGCACATATTTTAAAATATCAATTATTACTTAAAATGTAGATAGTTTCTCAAAAAACAATCTCAAAGCAAAGAGACCTTGGATATTTATCCAGGGTCTCTTAATATTGATAATTATTTTATCTAACCTACGTAAGCTGGTGCTGAACTTTGAATTGCTGACTTTTCTGCCTCTGTAACACTTTTTAATTCGGCTTGTGCTGCTTGTAAT
>JAFQYI010000219.1 GCA_017406505.1 bacterium | reverse complement strand
GTATTAACTATTAAAAATCCTATTCAAAATCAATCTTTAACGAATAATTTAAATCAAAAAATTATAATAATTGATCCTGGTCATGGAGGAAACGACCCTGGAGCAATGCGAAATAACGTATTAGAAAAAGATATTACTTTAGAAATAGCAAAGCTGGTAGTACGAAAGTTAAAGCAGCAAGGTGCAACAGTATATATGACTCGTAATGATGATACATTCGTTTCTTTAAATGATAGAGTTGTATTTTCCAATAACAAAAAACCTGATATATTTGTAAGTGTTCATATTAATGCTTGTGAAAATGAGTCTGTTCATGGTATAGAAACACATTATTTTAAAGAGGACAGTTTAGATTTTGCAAAACATGTACATAAATCAATTATTTTAAGAATAAATGATAAAGATAGAGGAATTTTAAAATCAAGGTTTTATGTGATTAGAAACACAGATATGCCTGCTATTTTATTGGAATTAGGTTTTATTTCAAATGAAGAGGAAAGAAAATTGATGCAGACTCCTGAAAAACAAAATGCATTTGCAGATGCTATTACAGAAGGTATTATAAATTATTTTAAGAATATGGGAGTAAAATAATAAATGGATAATCGTCCAATAGGTGTATATGATTCAGGAATAGGTGGTTTAACTGTTTTTTCAAAACTATATAATAAATTACCGAAAGAAAATTTTATTTATTTTGGAGATACAGCAAATATACCTTATGGAACAAAAAGCAAACAAGAATTGTTGGATATTACGCATAGAATAATGAATTTTTTTGCAAATCAAAATGTAAAAGCTGTAGTTATGGCTTGTAATACAACTTCTGCTGTAACTTATGATTCGTTAAAAAATGATTATGATTTTAAGATTTATCCATTAATTCAAACGGCATGTCAAAAAATTGCCGAGCTAAAAATAAAAAAAATAGGCACACTTTCAACAGAGGCAACGGCATTATCTCATGCGTATAAAAATAATATTCAAAAGTTCAACCCATCAATAGATGTAATTGAACATGGTTGTCCTAAAAAATGGGTAGAAATGGTAGAAAATAGTACACAAAATTTATTAGAAAATAAAGAGATAATAAAAGAAAATATAGATATTTTACTAAAAGAGAACGTTGAAAAAATTATATTGGGTTGTACACATTATCCTTATTTAAAAGAAGCATTGATAGAGATTACAAAAGAAGATATATTTATCGATCCATCAGAATTTTTTGCTAATTTTATAGCAAATGAAGTAAAGATAACAATGCCATCAGAGCAAAAATTATATGATGCGAAGTTTTTTGTAAGTTTTGAACCTAAAAAATTTAAGGAATCCTCAAGTTTATTTTATAAAGTTTCCAAAGAACCAACTTTAATTAAATTTTAAGAATTAAGATATCTTTTATATACTATTTTCTATTGGAATAAAAACTTTAGGTATATTTATTGCTTTTAATATATTAATAGCATATAATTATTTTGTTTAAGTATAATATTTGAGGTTTTTATCAAAATTGTATAAAAAATTAAATATTTTTTTCTTTAGTAGTATTTTAATCTTATTGTTGTCTTTTGTATTAATCAATTTTGCTGTTGATCCGTATGCATTTTTTATTAGAAAAAAACCTGTTGCAGATGCTCTTACAAGAGAAAATTTATTTTACTTAAATATGAAAACAAATTCAAAATATAGAGATACTCTTATAATAGGAACGTCTGATGTTGGCTCAACATTTTGTGTTTTTAAATCGTCACAAAAAGCAAATATTATTTGGACGAAAATGCTACATATGAGAGATTACTACGATATAATACAAAATTACTTGTATTTACATCCTGAAACTAAAAATGTTTATATTGTTTTGTCATATCCAGCTTTAATGAAAGATTTTAAGCGTTCTTTTCCAAAATTTTCAACAAAACCATACTCTATTAAGGAAATACAAGAATCATTGTTTTCTATAGAAACATTTCATGAAATTCAAGAAATTCATGATAACTATTTGTATGTTTTTTACCAAATTTTTATGAAATTGAAATAATCAAATAAATATGTCTTTCAAAACATACCAAAAGCTAATTAGAAAATTCCTCAAAAATATTATATGTATTTTGATTTATTGTTAAATAACAATGATTTATTCTTTATTTATGTCTTTTTGAATATTATTTTTCTTTTAAATGTTCATCCGAATCAATCATTTTGCGAAGAATATCTGTATCCCCTTGTAGTTGAAAATATTCATGAAATTTTGGCGTTGTGTGAAGATTATATGAACGTCCGTTCTTATCTTTAGTTCGTTTAATAAAACCTTGTTTTACAAGCTCATTAACATGTTCATAAGTACTTGCTCCTCGCATTTCCTTTAGCAAAGATTGTCTAATAGGCTCTTTAAGTGCAATTATAGTCAGCGTTTTTAATATTGCTCCCGAAAGCTCAACAGGACATAATTTCTCTACAATTTTTGCATAATCTTCCTTTACTTGCAAAATATATCCGTTTTCATCATTAATTTCTAAAGCTCCATCTCTTGAAGAATAATCCATAATTAAATCAAGCATAGCTTCTTCTATATCTGCTTCTTCTTCATTCAAAATTTCTGCAATCTCTTTAATGGTTACTGATTTTGCAATAACAAACAGCACCGTTTCAATCCTTGATTTTAAACTCATGAGGCAGCCACAGCCTCTTTAATTGGTGGTGGTTTAATTATGTTTGATTGCATACCTCCGAATTTCATTGTTTTTTCTTTAAAATATATTTCTTTTTCAATTGATTGCGTTTTTGATATTTCTTCTTGCTTTTCTGTGTTATTTTCTTCTTGCTCTACTGTACCTGCCTTTTGAATATATAAATCACCATAAATCTCTTCTTGATACAAAGAAACCTTATTCTCTGCAGTTAAAAATAATAAAGCCATAAATGCAGAAACTTTTTCCATTCCTACATCTACTAAATCATTTAATTCTACTCTTTCACATTTAATAAATATTTTTTCAAGTTTCTTTGTTAAAGTATTAATCGTTATTTTTATACTTTCGTTGTCAGATGCATGCTTGACAAAATCTCTCGCTGAAATATTATCATAATTACGAGCTCTGGTTTTTGCTCTTTCTAATGAATTTTTAAGAGCTTGCTTTTTATCCAGTTCTTCGTAAAATTTAAGCTGTTTTATTAAGTCTTGTAATGTAACTGTTCTTTTTCGGTTTAATCTTGTACTTAAACGTCTTTTTAGTGCTTCATCAAGCGAAACTACATTACTTTTTCTAATAGGTTTATAATCTGCTTCAAAATTATCATCATATTCTTCAAAATTGTTTTGTTCCATTATTGAATCAAAATCCATTGGGTCTAATCCAACTAGAACATTTGATTTCAATTTTAATAAAACTGAAGCTAACCAAATTGTTCTGCCTGTATTTCTAAGATTATTTGCTTTTTTTTCTGCCATTTGAACAAGATATTTATCTGTTATATCAACAATATCAATATTCCAAGGGTCTATTTTACCTGCTTTTGCCATTGAAACTAAAAGAGCAATACCATCTGTTCCTGCTTCTACACCCATTATTCCAAAATTATCATCAGGGAGTTTATTTTCTATACTATAAAAATTTTCTGCAATATTATCCATTTTTTACCCTAATTTTACACCTGTTACAACAGTTACACCTTTACCTTTTTGGGTAACTCCTAATGCCCTATCACCTAATTTTACCATATCATCTCTGTGGCTCACTACTACAAATTGCGTATTTTTTGATTGTTCTTTTATTATATTGGCTAACTTCGGAACATTCAATATATCTAAGGGGGCATCAACTTCATCTAGTGCGTAAAAAGGTGCAGGCATATATCTTTGAATAGCCAGAACAAGTGCAAGGGCTGTTAATGCTTTTTCTCCTCCTGATAAAGAAATTAATTTCTTACTTTCCTTTCCTTTTGGTTTTGCTATCATGCTCATTCCTGCATTAAATGGATTTTGTTCATCTTCTAATATTAGTGAACCTTCTCCATCTGCTAACTGTTCAAATATGGTTTTAAATTGTTCATTAATCGCATTAAAAGTTGTTAAAAATGCCTCTTTTTTTGCATCTCCATATTGCGACATTCTTTCTTCAATTTCCTGACGTTCTTTTGAAAGAACTCCAATTTTATCATCTAATTCTGATTTTCTTGCCATCTGCTCATCATAACTTTTTATTGCATTCATATTTACAAGACCTAAATCATCCATTCTTTTTTGAAGTCTTTGTATTTTTGTAGTTATTTCTTCTGATGACATTTGTGGAGGAACAAGAGTAGATAAATTTATTCCGGCATTTTTTAATTCTTCTGTTATTTCTTCAATTTGTGGTTCTAGTTCTCTTCGTCTTGCCCTGCAAGATTCTATCTGTTCATTTATTCTATCTAAATCATTTACCAGTATATCTTTATTTTTTTCGCTTTCTCTAAGTTCTGTTTGAATTATATCTCTTTCTTCTTGAAACTGCTTTAATTTCTCACCAAGTTCTGTTATTTTTATTTCAAGAAATTTTAACTCTTCATCAAGAATCTTTATATCATTTTCAAAACGAACTTTGTCTTCTTCTAATCTTATATTATCTTGTTTGGTCTGTTCAATTTTTTGTTTATGTTCATCTATTATATTCTTTTGAAAATTAATTATATTATTTTGTTGAAGAATTTCATTATTTTTTAATAAAATCTTTGATTCTATAGACTTTATCCTATCTTCAACCGTCTGAGTTTTATCCTTTAATCTTTTAAGTTCCCCTTCACTCATTTTACTTTCTATTTGAGCAATTTTATCTTGCAGAGAAAGCATTTCATCATTAATTTGAAAACGTTGTTCTTCAAGTTTATCAAGCTGCTTTTCTGTCTTAATTATTGCCGGTTCGGTGATAGAAATATCATTTTTTAGTTTTTCAATTTTTGCTTCAGATTCTTTTGCTTGATTAATTAAATTTTTAAGTTCAAACTTTGCTGAATTATACGTATTAAGAGCATTGGAATAATCTTGTCTTATTCTTGATTGACGATTTTCAATATCATTTTTCTTTTTTTCTAAATTTCTATATTGTGTCTCTAATTCTGCTAATTTGTTTTTATATTTTGTAATTTCGTCATCACTTGTTGAGGCAAATTTCATACCTGTTTTACTACGTCTATCTCCACCTGTTATTGCACCTGATTTATCAAAAAGTTCACCAGATAAAGTTACCATTCTGTATTTGCCCTGCAAACGCTTTGCAACTTCATAATCTTCTACAATTAAAGTTTCTCCTAGGGCTAAATAAAAAGCATTAATATATAAATCATCAAAATCAATAAGATTTATTGCAAAATCAATAATTCCTTTTTCTCTTGGCAAATTTAATGAACGAGGAGCTTTTTGTATTTTATTTAATGGTATAAACGTAGTTGTTCCTGCTCTGTTTGTTTTTAATATTTCAATTGCTCTTTTTGCAACATCAGGATTATCTACAACAATGTTTCGCATTCTGCCACCCATTGCTACTTCAAGTGCTGTAGAATATTCATCATCAACAGCTCCTAAATTCATAAGACTTGAATGAACTCCTTCTAATTTTGCATTTAAAATGGTATCATTTGCTCTATCAGAAAGACTTGAATTAACATCCTTTTGTGCTTCTAATGTTGCCAATTTCCTTGCTGCAAGCTGTATATCTCTTGCTTTATCATTAATTTGACTCTTAATATTTTCAAGCTCGATTACTGAATTTTCTTGAATTATTTTATAATCTTGTAATTCTTTTTCAAGTTCTTCTGTTTGTATTTCCAGTTTGTCTTTATCTCCTGAAAAATTTGATTTAAAAGTTAATAAATCTTCAATAGATTTTTTTGAATTTTCTATAAGTTTTTTATTTGAAGATAATAAATTTTCAAGAGGAAAAATCTGCTTTTCTATTTCAAGTTCTTTGACTCTATATTTATCAAGTTCCTTTTGCAGTTCTGTTCTTTGAGCTATAAAAGCTTCTACTGTTTGATTCAAACCTGACATTTCTGTTAAAATGCTTGCTAACTCTTCATTTGCTATTTTGGAAGTTATTTCAAGCCCTTGAATTTCTTTTTTAAGATTTTCAATATTATCTGAAGATTGTTTGATTTTTTCATTTGCTTTTTCAATGCCGTTTTCTAGTCCAAAAATAGTTCTTTTTATATTATTATGTATAGTAACATCTGCTTGATTAATTGCATCTTTTTTTCTTTGGATTTTTCCTTTTTTTTCTTCAGCTTGTCTTATTACTTCAAGTTGTTCTGCTTCTCCATTTTCTTTTACTTTTTTTTGAACTTCATCAAATTTTTTCTTTATTTTTACTATATTATCTTCAATTTTTTTAAGTTCAAATTTTTTTTCTTCTTTCTTTTTTCCAAACTCCAATATGCTTTCATGAACACGTTCTGAAGATTTTTTTAAATCAAAATATTTTACAGCAGAAACCTGACTTTCAAGTATATTTTTTTCATTTTTTAAACTTTCATATTTAAGAGCAATTTCTCGTTCTTCAGAAAGTCTTTCTATTGTTTTTGAAAGTTCTTCAAGAATTATATTAGTATTTTCAACTCTGGTTTCTACTACTTTTAATTCATCTTCTGCTTTTTCTATTTGTCTGTCAAACTCAGCAGTGCCTGCAATTTCTTCAATCATTTTTCTTCTGTCTGTATTTGAAGAACCTGCAATACCTGTAACATCATTCTGCATTACCACATTATAACTATTCGGCGTAATATTATGTTTTTCAAGTTCATAATGAATATCGCTAAGTGTGCTGACTTTATCATTTAAATAATATATACTTACGTATCCTTGGGAACTTTTTTTAATTTTTCTTGCTACGGAAATTTCTTCATTTCCGTTACCTTCGACAGCTAATGTTACTTTTACAAAGGCTTCGTTTTTTTTAGGAGGGTGTGTAGATATATAATCAGACAATTTTTCAGCACGTAAAGTTCTTGCTGAAGATAATCCAAGTGCAAATAATATGCTGTCTATAATATTACTTTTTCCGGAACCGTTAGGTCCTGCAACCGTAGTAAAACCTTGCAAAAACGGTATAGTTACCTTGTTTGCAAAAGATTTAAAATGGTCAATTTCTAACGATTTTATATACATTTGTCTTTTAAACTTTCACTTAAATAAGTTCTTACAAAAACCCTCATTATGTTTATTAGACAACAATTTGTTGAAATGGTCAAAATCGTTACATCTTTGTAATAGTATTTTTATTAAGGAACAGGATCATAACCACCTTTATTAATAGGATGACAACGGCATATCCTCTTTAAACCAAGCCAACAGCCTTTGAGAAATCCGTATTTTTCTATAGCTTGCTTTGTATATTCTGAACATGTCGGATAAAATCTGCAAGTCTTTGGAGTGTATTTTGAAAAAAATTGATATATTTTTATTAAAAATAATGCTGTTTTTTTTAACATTATCACCTACAATGAGTTTGGAGTATAGTATATTTCATAAGTTTCAAAAGATTTTATTTTTGCATGTCCACCCTTTATTGGAAACAATACAGGTATTAACGCTCTAACCCAAATTGTTCTATTTGCTCCTTGTTTATTTATTTGACCTTCTAATTTTGCTTGTGCCATATATTCTATCTTGAAGTCCCCAATTATTAAGTTTGCAGGGATTCCTTTTATTTCATTTTGTGAAATAGTTTCTACAGTTCCTATAATTCTGCTTCCTGCCGGTAAAATCTTTTTATAATTTAATACTGCATCTTCTGTTGTTAAAAATATTAGCTTTTGACCTTCAACAAGGTTTTTTTTTGTTGTAACATCAGAAACAATTTTAATTTTTATCGGAATTCTGTTTAGATTTTCATAGTTAAATGACTTTATATCATACGCAGGTTTCGATTTATAATATTCGTGAAAATCATCAGCTATCGCAATTTGATTAAATACTAAGTTTAAAAAAACAATTAAAAATAAAAATTTTTTCATAAATTACCTGTATTCTTGTTTCTTTGTTTCTGATGGATTTTTAAGCAGTTGTTTTTGCAAAAGTTCTCTATTATTTCTTGATGTAAGTAAGAAATTTTGATAATAAATATTTTTACAAAAAGGAGTTTCTTGAAGTTTTTTAGGATATTTTCTAACTATATATTCATATATTTCTGCCAATCTTATTGAAGTTGTCATATCTTTTGGAAAAATTTTGTTTTTCTTATCTCCATACAATTTATTAATCATCGTTATTATTGCAATTGGTGAATATCCAGATTTGACAAGCATATCTACAGCAATCTTATCTGCAAATTTTTTATATTTTTGTGGTGCTATTTTAATATCTATATTTGCAAACTTATTTTCTCTATATATTAAACAATATGCAATATTATGTGCAATTATTGCGGCAAGTTCATCCTCTGATTCAATGTATGGAAGTACACCTTTTGGAATAATTACAGACATATCGTCAAAATTCGGTAACTCTTTTATTGATTCAGATTTAGAATATTTGAAAATTATATGATTTTCTATTTCATTACAATTTAATATTTTAAAACCGGTTTTATTAATATATTCTTGATATTCCCCTTCTGAAGATAAATCAACAATGGCTGCATTTGCATACTGAATAGATATTATCGCCAAAATAAATATACTTAGTAAAAATTTTTTCATATACAACTTATTCCCTTTTACTATTATATTTACATTTTGACTTAATTTCAACCGTTTAAATATATTAACTTTATAATTAACTTACAATATTATTTGTTTTAAATTATCTCCATAAAATATTTCAATATCATTTTTTCCATGAATATATATTAAACATGAAATTACAGATTTAAATGTCGCAAAATCAGGATAAGATAATTTGTGTTTTAAATCCTCTATATTATCAGATAAAAATTCAGTTAATAACGTTTTGTTTTTAAATACTAATGAACTAAAATAATCAAGTCCTTCTTTCGTCGTTATGTTCTCAAAATAAAGAATGTCGGGATTTTGAAATTCTATAAACCTCATTGCTTTATCTAAATTAAAACCAATATTTTCATTTAATTCAGATTGATATATTCCTCGAAGTTTGTATTTAGCTATAGATTCAATCGTCATTATGGTTTTTTCAGGTTTTTTTAATTCTTGTAAAATAGAATATATTAAATGAGTCTTTCCACATAAAGATGAACCACACACGGGTATTATACCTGGTGTAAACAATATCTTGTCAATCTGTTCTTTCTGTGAGTCTGTAATTCCATAATCAGCAAGTATTTGAGGTGGTTTGTATAATTTTATTAAAATTCTTTCATGTTCCAACGTAGGAAATGCTGCGACACTCGCTGTCAATTGAATGTTGTCATCTGTTGTAAACAACAACTTGCCGGATTGAGAAATTTGCGATACGTTTGGGTCCAAATCAGAAGCTGTCTTTAATTTTGAAACAAAAGCTGCCTCTATCATTGATGGAATTTCTCCTGTTGTGATAACCTCTGTTGGTGTCCTGAATTTTACAGCTAATCCATTTTCCCCATGTTCAAATATTAATTCATGTATATCCTCTATTATTGCCTGCTTTAAAATTGCTCTTATTAGCAATAATGAATGTTCACTTGTTAAACTTCCCTTATGTAGTTCGTCTCTCCAATCGTATTTTACTTCTGTATCAATAGAAGAAACTGTTCCTACTATATCATCTTTATAATATTTATCTATTGCTTGTAATAATGATGTTTCTGAAACAATCACCGGCTCTATTTCACAACCGATTTTTTCAACGATTTTATCAATAGCAAATAAATCTAATGGATCACTCATCGCAACACTTAGACTGTCTTCTATTTTAAATAATGGTATCATTTTAAATTTTCTTGCATCAGATGCATTTATATATTTTAAACATTTTTTATCAATAATATATGTGCTTAATGTTGTTGATGGAAAATGTAATTTTGATGCCAAGAATTCTAATAATGTATTCTCTGCAATTACACCTTTGTCAATTAATACTTGACCAATATTTTGCTTACGATATGTGGCTACTTCTTCTGCTTTTTCTAAATCTTCGTATGTTATTAGATTTTCTCTTACTAAATCATACTTTAATTTTTCAAGCGTTTTATTGTTTATAGAATTTTTTTCCATACTTAACCTAAATAAGATTTAACCCTTTCCAAAACAAAATTTATATCAAACGGTTTTGTAATGTATTCATTCGCACCTGTTTCTTCCCCAAGTTCTTTGTCTTTTTCTTGAGAACGAGCTGTTAGCATTAATATGGGAATATCTTTATATCTGGTGTCAAATTTTAATAATCGACTTACTTTATACCCATTCATAATTGGCATCATTACATCAAGAATAATTAAATCAGGCATTATTTCCTTTGCTTTATTTAAACCTTGTTCTCCATCATAAGCACAATGGCATTCGTAATTTGCTGTTTCCAGTATAAATTTTAAAGTTTCTACAATATCTTCTTCGTCATCAACAATTAAAACTTTTTTAGCCATTTATAACCTCTTTCAATAATTTTTTTGATTTTTTTATTATTTCTTCTGCATCTCCTGCATCATCAGGATAATAAACTTGAGATAAATACAATTTTTTACCGTTTTTTATTTCTTCATCTTTTTTAGCATAATCTATAATTCTTTGTACAACAAAATTAAATATTTGAATATTCATATTTGTATCATAAAAAGAATAATATAATCTTTCTTTTGTTTCTGTATAAAAACTTTTTGAATCTACTGTTCGCTTGAAAATATTTTCATTATTTAATTTATTGATAAATTCTTTTAAATAAGTTTTTTCTGAATGATTTTTTTCACATAATGTTATTATTCCAAAAGACTTTTTGTCATTATTGGCATTCGAAATATCATGTTTTAACTGCATTTCAAATCTTTCATCTGCTGTTAAAACAGGAATAGCCAGATAAAAATCCGAACCTTTATTTATAATACTTTCCAACCATAAAAATCCGTTATGTACTTCAGCAATTTGCTTTGCAATGTATAAACCTAATCCTGAACCTCCAACACTTCTTGATAGTGTTCCCTTAACTTGTTCAAATTTTTCAAATACTCTTACTATATCTTCTTTTGCAATACCTGGACCGGTATCTGATACTTTTACAACAATATATTCATCTGCTATTACCCTGTCTAAGTTCATTGAAAATGGTCTTTCTTTTAATATTTCTGCTCCCATCATTTGGGTCAAAATTGTAATTTTTCCACCATTAGGGGTGTATTTTAACGCATTTGAAACTAAATTCGTTATTACTTGTTCTATTCTCTGGGTATCAATATAAATCGATGGAATATTATCTGCTTTTTCTGTTGTAAATTCTATATTTTTTTCATCTGCAAGATTTGATAAATTCTGTTTTACAGAATCTGCAAGGGGATTGATATTTGCTATAGTAAAGTTATAAGATAGTTTCCCTTTTTCTGCCTGTGTAGAATCCAACCAATCTTGAATAATTGATAAAATTCTTATACTGTTTCTCTCTATCATTTTTATAAACAAATTTGCCCTGTCTGGCATATTTGGAAAAGCATTGCCTAACAATATTTTTACGGCGTTTTGTATTGCTGTTAATGGTGTTCTTAGCTCATGTGATACTATTGAAAAAAACTCTTCTTTTTTCTTTTCCATTTCTTCCAATTTGTTATTCTGCTCCTTTATTTCTTCATAAAGAACAGCACTTTGCAAAGGAAATGTTGCCTGTTTCACAAGCGTCTGAAACCATCTTATATCTTCTGATTTGAATTCTTTTTCTTTGAATACTTCTATAATACCGAAAAATTTATTTTTTACATTTATTGGAGCCAATGCTGTATCAAAATTAAATACATTTAAATCATATTCAAAGTCATTTTTACGTTTTATTTTTTTTATTACTTTTATTTCTTCTTTTGTTGTATGAATATTAAATAAATCTTTATAACTCAACATTGCCCTAAATTTTATTGCTTCTTCAAGTCTTGCTGAAATAGGGTGTACAGACTGAATTGATAATGTAATATCCGTAGGATCATTAAATACTAATGAATAGCATAATTGATAACTCAAACTTTTTTCTATTCCATCTGTCATTATTTCAATCAATTCGGATTTATCTAATGAACCAGCTAATGATGTAACGGTTTTATTTAATACGTCTAATCTGTATAAGCTTGTTGATAATTCTGCATTATTCTCTGCAAGCTCATCAAGTGAATTTTTTGTTAATACCGATGAATTTATTGTCGCATTTAAAATATCTTCATTGATGGGTTCACAAACATAAGCAGATGCATATTTGAGAAAATCTTTATTATTTTTATTTTTGTCTACTATAAAAATTATACTTAAATTCTTAACTTGTGTACTGAATTTAATTGTCCTGCATATATTAACGGTATCGTTGAGATTTATTGTATCAACTAATATTATATCAGATGTTATATCTTTTTTTAAATAATCAAAAAAAGTTTCTTCATCGGTAAAAACACTTACAGAATGATGTTTTAGCATTTCTGTTATTTTGTCTAATTTTTTGTTGTTTTTTGAAAATAAAATAACTTTTGACATAAAAACTTTTGCCTTTTTAATTATTTTATCAGTTTTTACAAAAAAAAACTTATAATAAATATATCTTAACTTTATTTATATAGTCGGCATTTTACACAATGATTTTCGTTTATTTTAATAATTTCAGGATTTATTATTTCACATTTGTGAAAAATTTCGGGACATCTGGTGTGAAATTTACATCCCTCTGGTAAATTTAATGGTGATGGAATATCCCCTTTTAATACAAACTTCTCTTTTGCTTTTTGAGATATTGTTGGAACAGATTTTAAAAGAATTTTTGTATATGGGTGCTTAGGATTTTCAAAAAGATTCTTGCTGTCAGCAAGTTCTATTATTTCTCCTAAATACATAACTGCTGTCCTATCACAAATATATCTAACTACACTTAAATCGTGAGAAATAAAAAGAATAGTTAATTTTAATTGCTCTCTTAAATCTTTTAAAAGATTGATAATTTGTGCTCTTATGCTAACATCTAATGCACTTACCGGTTCATCTGCCACTATAAATTCAGGCTTCAATATTATCGCAGAAGCAATAGCTATCCTTTGTCTTTGTCCACCTGAAAATTCATGAGGATAATAATTTAATGCTTTTATATCGATTCCTGTTAATTCGCTCGTTTCTATAATTCTAGAATCTATTTCTTTTTTGCTTTTTATTCCATGAACAATAAGTGGTTCTTTTAATATATCATATATCTTCATTCTCGGGTTTAAACTTGAATATGGATTTTGAAAAATCATTTGAACAGATTTTCTAAATTCTTTGATATTGGTGTTTTCTAAAATGTTTTTACCTCGATAATAAATTTCACCACCATAAATTTTTTCAAGTGCAATTATACCTCTTCCAAAAGTCGATTTTCCACAACCTGATTCTCCAACTAGTCCAAGAATTTCTCCTTTTCTTATTTCTATGGAAACATCATTAACAGCATTTATATACTGCTCTTTTTTTTGGGAAAAAATTGACTCTTTTTTATATTGAATTTTTAAATTTTTTATTTCAAAAATATTTTCCATAACTGAAATTATACAATAACTATTAAAGATTTATTACTGTCTGCTTAAAAATTTTTTAGACAATATTATTATATAAAAAAAAATAAGTACATATCTGTATTCTTCATACTTTTTAAACTAAATATTTAATACAAAAAGACTGTTTCCGAAAAAACAGTCTTTTCATTACAACTAATTAACAAACTAATTGTTTTATATATTTATTAGTGAGCAGATACTGCTGCTGATTTTTTGTCAAATAATACTTCACGTGCAGCTTTTGACCAGTTACTTGAATCATCACCAACTTTACCAGCAACAACTCTTGTACCATATAATGTACCAACATAAGTATCACGAGGTGAATCAGATGTTGTAGTCAAAGTGTTAGGTCCTTTTTCACCGTTTACGTCAATTAAGATATTTCCGTAGTAGTATTCACCTGAATCATCCGGACCTGCAGCTGCAATTGCACCAACGGCAAATCTCATACCATCAGCTGTATAGAATACTGTATCAGTAGTTACACCTGAACCTCCAGCACCAAATGCACCATTAGCACCACCTGATGTAGCTGTAGAAACAACGCTCATTCTCTTAATAAAGAGGTTATTAACAACACCTGAAGCTGTGTTAAGATTGTCATCACCAACAGATGTTCCTTCTAATGCATAGTTCAAAGACAATGCTTGGTTAAGAGTTGAAATAGCTTTTTTCAAACCTGTTCTGTACTCTTGTGCATTTGTTGAGTTCATTAATGTTGGAATTGTCATAGCTGCGATTACACCGATAATTACAAGAGTAATCAAAACTTCTGCTAAAGTAAAACCTTTTTTCATTTAATTTTCTCCTTTTTTATATTAACACACCCTTTCGGGCAAATAACATAGTTTACGTTTTTCATTATAAATCTTATTTCATATTTATGCAAGTAGTTTAAACTAAAATCATATAAATAATTGTTATATGGAAAACAATTATTTTACAAATCTTAAAATTTTATCTTTTGGCTATAGTTAAAACTGACAGTTTTTTATGATTTTCGTCATGTTGCTTATCGCCTAATTCCCAACAATCAAGGCATCTTGCTTCATAAGTTTCATCAGCACCTATCATAATAAGGGGGGAGTTTTTGTCTGCCGGTTTACCATCTATCATACGCTGAGTTCTAACAGCATATTCACTGCCACATTTCATACAAATTGCTGTCAATTTATCAACTTTATCTGCATAAGCCAAAAGCATGGGCATGGGACCAAAAGGTTCTCCTTTAAAATCCAAATCAAGACCTGTTCCAATTATCCTTTTACCTTGTTTCATTAATACTTTTATTACATCTACAATACCTTCATCAAAAAATTGAAGTTCATCAATAGCAATAACATCATCTGTTTCATTTACAAGTTCTAAAATTTCTTCTGAATTTTTGACTTTTATTGTGTCGAGCCACAATCCATTTCTGGACTCTATATAATCACCTTTTGCTCTTGTATCTATTGTAGGAGAAATAACTTTTACTTTCTTCTTTGCAATAATTAATCTTCTTATCCTTCGTAGAAGTTCTTCTGTTTTGCCACAACTCATTGGTCCTGTTATAATTTCAAATCTGTATCCCATTCCTCATCCCTTTTGTTTTTTTCTAATTTTAAAACAAT
>JAFQYI010000218.1 GCA_017406505.1 bacterium | reverse complement strand
ATGAACCTAAAATAAAATTTACCGGTGGTGGTTTTGGTCATGGTGTTGGTTTAAGTCAATATGGTGCAGGTAAAATGGCACAATCAGGACTTAACTTTGTAAGTATTTTACAACATTATTATACCGGAATTTCTATTGGAACAATACCGATTACAGTTTCTTCTCAATATGGAAAAAATAATGCTTTTCAATCATTTTTCTCTCCTAAACGTAAGGCTGAAATTGTTGTAGACGAAATAAAAGGATTAAATGAAATTACTGTCATTATAAATGGTATTGAAACAGATATTGATTTTGGTAAATTTTTTAAAAAAAGCAGGATAAATATTGATAAATATATAAAGAAGGGTAAAAATACTATTGAATATAATATTCCTGCAGATTATTACGGTCAAAAACAAATAAAACTTCATGTTGAAATAGAAGGAGCTAATGATAATGACTAAAAATTTGTCATTATTTAATGCTGCTAAACTTGTTGCACTTGTAACTATTTTTTCTAAAATTGTAGGATTCTTACGAGATGTAATAATTGCAAAATATTATGGAGCAGGCATGGTATCTGATGCATATTTTTATGCATACCAAATACCGGCACTTTCAATTATCATTTTAGGAGGAGTTGGAGGTCCATTTCACAGTGCTATTGTTTCGGTTTTTGCAAAATTTTTACCTCAAGACATTAATAAAGCAAACGAAAAAGCAAATAAACTGTATAATACCTTTTTAACATCTTCTTTTGTAGTTTTCACTATATTAGGCGTTTTAATTTTTATATTTGCAGAACCAATAATGAAATTGATTATAAATAGTGGCTCTCCCGAACTGATAACTTTAGCTTCAAAGCATTTGCAAATTATGTCCCCTGTTTTTGTAATAGGAGGAATTATAGGAATTTATTACGGTATTTTAATTGTTTTTAAGGAATTTTTATTTCCAAATTTATCACCTATTATAATGAGTTTAATAATAATTGCTGGAGTAATGCTTGCAAAAGGAGATACATACGGATATATTTTAGCAGGTGCAACTACATTAGGAGCATTTTTTCAGCTTGGATTGCAATTTCCAAAAGTTCATCAAATAAATTTTAAATTAAAACCTAATTTTGATTTTAAGAATAATCCTGAATTTAAGCAATTACTTGAATTACTTTTTCCGGCAATACTAAGTTCTACTGTTGGACAAATATACGTATATGCAGATATGTTTTTTGCCTCACAACTTGTAGATGGAGCTTGGTCTGCGATAGGCTATGCAAATAGAATTTTTCAATTTCCTGTCGGGATACTTGTAACAGCTTTTTTAGTACCTTTATTCCCTGTTTTTTCAAGTCTTGTCGGACAAGGTAATATTGATGAAGTTAGAAAATATTTTAATAAAGGTATTGGAGCATTAAATTTCATTGCGTTTCCAATGCTTGTTGCAATTGTTTTATTAGGTTATGATGCTGTATTTTTAGTATTTCAAAGAGGGGAATTTACTTCCGAAGCTACAAAAATGGTTTCCATAGCTTTAATTTGTTTAGGTTTTGGTATAATTCCTTATGTTTTTAGAGATTGTATCACCAGAATTTATTATGCTTTTAATGATTCCAAAACACCATTTTTAATTGCTGTTTCATCTATTATATTAAAATTTATTTTCAACTTTTTCTTAATAAAGAAATTAGGTATAGGTGGAATAACATTATCTACTACTTTAGTAACGCTGATAAATGCAACTTGGTTAGGAATTTTGTTAAGAAAAAAAATGAATATGCAATATGGAATATATTTCAAAAATATATTTAAAACAGGTTTTTCAGCGATAATGACGTACGTAATTTGTTTTATTATTTATAATTCAATTTTTATAAGTGATTATACAAATTGGCTTGCAGTCATGGTAAAAACGGTTATCATGCTTATATTAATTTGTATTATTTATATAATATTTGCGTGTATAATGAGAGTAGAATTTGTAAAAGAAATGGTATCGAAAATTTATGAAAATTTCAAACGATGAATATTTTATAAAAGAATTAAATACAACGTTAAAAAATGGGGGCATAATAGCGTTTGTAACGGATACAGTGTGGGGTATCGGCTGTTTACCTAACAATAAAGATGCTGTTGAAAAAATATATCAAATAAAAAAAAGAGATTATTCAAAACCTTTAATACTAATGTCGAATAACAAGGAAAATTTATATCCGTACATTACGAATGTTAGTACAAAAGCAAAAGAAATTATGGAAAAATATTTTCCGGGTGCATTGACTTTAATTTTTGACAGTTCTGAAAAAACTCAAAAATTTGTAACGGCAAACAAAAGTACAGTAGGAATAAGGGTTCCGGATAATAATGTTTTTCAAAGACTTTGCGAAAAAATTGATGGACATGTTCTTGCAACAACAAGTGCAAATATTTCAGGAGAGCCACCGGCATTAACTTATAAATCAGCATTTGAAACTCTTCACAATTTTGTTGATATAATATTAGAAAATGAAGAAGATATGGCAAAAGGAGAACCTTCTACTGTTGCACAAATTACAGATAATAAAACTTTAATATTCAGACAGGGAAGTGTAAATATTTAATTATGAAAAAACGGATTACATTTTTATTAATAATACTAATAATGACTATTTTGACGGTATTAATGTTAAATTTACCAATATTTAAAACAGCTGATAATTTTTTAGTTAATAATATAGCTTTCTGTTTAACAATTATACTTTCTGCAATAGAGTTTATAATCGTAAAAAATTATTCCAAAAGAATTGCATATACAGGAATATTATTATTGTTTTTTATATATACAATATTTGCTCAAGCAATTTCAATAGAATCACATACTTTTACTCGAATAGCCATAATATTATCCCAAATGGCAATTATTTCCTTTGTAATAATTTGTGGAATGATTATTCAGGACAAAACAAAAGAAAAGATTAAACAAGAAATTTCAAAATATGTAGCAGGACAGGTTTGGGATAATATAGAAAACAATGAGGTTGTAAAGACTTCTCAAGGTGCAAAAGAAATTTTGACAGTAATGTTTATAGATATAAGAGATTTTACGACTATATCAGAACAGCATACAGCAGAAGAAGTAACAGAAATATTAAATAATTATTTTAAGGAAGTTATTCCAGTTATAAAAAAGCATGGTGGTATAATAAATAAATTTATAGGAGATGCATTACTTGTTATTTTCAAAGGAGAAACACCTGTTATACATGCTAAAAATGCAGTAAGAGCAGGAAAAGATATATTAAGAAAATTAAAAAACTTTAGGCAAATACAAGAGGCTGACGGAAAAGAAAAAATCACAGCAGGAATAGGAATAAATACAGGGGAAGTTTTTATTGGATATGTTGGAACTGATGATTGTTGTGAATATACGGTAATTGGAGATACCGTTAATATAGCCAATCGAACGGAATCTACAAACAGAGTTTATAGAACAGACTTTTTGATAACAGAAAATACATATCAATATGTAAAAGATATTGCAGATGTTATCAAAATTAGCGATGTTCAATTAAAAGGAAAAAGAGAAAAAGTAAACGTATATGAAGTTTTGCAAGTTTCGGAGACCATTTGATGCCGGAATTTTTAACAAAATCCGAATTAGATAAAATAAAAGCAGCTATAGATATAGAAATAAAATATCAATATATTGATATAAAAGGTAGAGAATGCCCATT
>JAFQYI010000217.1 GCA_017406505.1 bacterium | reverse complement strand
TGTTTTATTGATAGATGATATTCAATTTGTTTCAGGAAAAGCAAGAACAGAAGAAGAACTTTTCAATATTTTTGATGCCCTTTATCAAGGAGGCAAACAAATAGTAATTACAAGCGATAGACTGCCTTCTGAACTTCCGGGAATTTCTGACAGGTTAAAGACAAGATTTGAATGGGGTTTAATGGCAGATATAGGTTCCCCTGATTTGGAAACAAGAATGGCAATTCTCAAACAACTTATATCTCAAGATGGAAATATCAATTTTAGTCTTGAAGTTTTGGAATTTTTAGCAACAATATACAAAAACAACATAAGAGAACTTGAAGGTGCTTACAATAAAGTTTGTGCATATTGTTCAATATATCAAGAAGAACCGACATTAGAAATTGTAAAAAAAGCGATAAATTATCAGGCTGTAATAAAAAAAGTGAATGGAATAAGTATAGTCGAAAAAACAGCAGAATTTTTTGGATTAAAAAAAGAAGATATTTGTGGTTCATCAAGAATCGGTAAAATTGCTTATGCCAGAAAAATTGCCGTATATATTATTAGAGAATTAACAGGTGATAGCTGGCAATCTATTGGAGAAGTTTTAGGTGGCAGAAAATATACAACTATGATGTATTCCTATGATGAAATAAAAAAAGCCATGTCTTTTGATAATAAACTTTGTGATGAAATTAATACATTATTTAACATAATTAACCAAATTTAAAGAATGTGGTAAAATTCCCATAGTATCGATAAAATATAAGTCGATAAAAGGGATATAAAAATGCAATTTACACTTGAAGAACTGATAGAAGCAACTAATGCTAAGGTTATACTCGCTAATGAAGATGAAGATAATTTAACTGTTTCAACAGATACAAGAACTATTGGAAAAAATATGATATACCTTCCTTTAAAGGGAGAAAAATTTAATGGTTTTGATTTTATACAAGAAGCTTTAGATGCAGGTGCAGCAGGATATTTTACCGAAAATGCCGATGATATAAATCTTAAATCCGATATAATATTACTTGTTGAAAATACAAAAACAGCATATTTACAAATTGCAGAATATTATCGCAAAAAAATTAATCCTATAACTATTTTAATTACAGGCAGCAGTGGCAAAACAACCGTAAAAGAAATGATGGCATCAGTTATAGGTGTAAAACACAAAATCCATAAAACAAAATTAAACCATAATAACGAAATAGGATTGTGTCAAACTCTTCTTTCCATGCCTGAAAATACAGAGGTTTTAATAGCAGAAGGAGGAATGCGAGGTCTTGGAGAGATAGAATTAATTTCAAAATATACTAAACCTGACAGAGCAATTATTACAAATGTTGGAACAGCACATATCGGACGTTTGGGGTCAGTCGAAAATATTGCAAAAGCAAAATGTGAAATTGTTAAATTTTTAGATAAACAAGGTATTTTGATTGCACCAAATGATTCTTTGATAAAGGAATTTAATTCTTTTAAAGGACAAAACAATTATGTTAATTTTGACAATATAAATATCGTGAACGCTAGTGATAAAGGTTCTGAGTTTATATATAAAAATAATATATATGCTATACCTAACGAGGGTGAACACAATATCCAAAATGCTTGTTTAGTAATAGAAACAGCACTGTCTATAGGAATGACTCCACAGGAAATTGCAGAAGGATTGAAAAACTTCAAACCAATAGATAAACGTTGGGAATTACAAAAAATCGGTAATTTTGAAATTATAAATGATTGCTATAATTCCAATCCGGATTCTGTAAAAGCAGCGATTAAATCATTTTTAACTTTATATGAGGGTAAAAAAATAATTATTTTAGGAGATATGGGAGAACTTGGTGAAAATTCAATAAAATACCATATTGAAACAGGTAATTTTTTAAATCAATTTGATTTTGAATGTTTATTAACATTGGGGGAACTTTCTAATAACATAAAACCTAAAGATAAAAAAGTTATTCACTTTAAAAGTAAAAAGGAAATAGCAGAATATATAATAAAAAAATATTCAAATGGTGCCAAAATTTTGATAAAGGCATCAAGGTCAATGAAATTTGAAGAAATAATACAGGAGATTGAAGAATTATGTCATTAATAGTAGTGGCAGCATTGGTTGCAATTATACTATCTTTGCTGTCAGGTGTTGTTTATATAGATTTTTTGAAGAAAAAAATGTTTGGACAGTCAATACGAGATTGTGCACCTGAATCTCATGCAAAAAAAAGTGGCACACCAACAACCGGAGGAGTTTTTATTGTCGGTTCATCATTAATAGGAGCAATAATATCGCTTATAATGGCTCAAAAATTAACAACATCAGCTTGTTTGCTGCTAATGACATTTGTTTTTTTTATGTTTGCAGGATTGATGGACGATATTTTGAAAATTAAAAACCATCATAACGAGGGATTAACACCAAGAGCAAAATTATTTTTACAAGTAGCAATAGCTCTTTTACCGGCTCTTTATATGACATTTACCGGAGCGACATATATTGACTTTGGTCAGATACATTTTGATTTAGGATATTTTTATCCGTTATTTGCAATTTTCACTATAGTAGGAGTATCAAATGCTGTTAATCTTACTGACGGATTAGATGGGCTGGCTGCTTCAAATATTACAATTTCTCTTATTGCTTGTATAATCATATCCGTTTTAACAGGAAATAACGATATTGCAATAATTTCAGCAGCTATAGCAGGTGCTTCGGCAGGGTTTTTATACTTCAACAAATATCCTGCAAAAGTATTTATGGGTGATACCGGTTCTTTAGCACTTGGAGGTGTTTTAGGAGCTATTGCTATTATGGGGAAATTTGAACTTTGGCTTATTCCGATAGGTTTTATTTATATGAGTGAAACTTTGTCCGTAATGTTACAGGTAGCAAGTTTTAAATTAACAGGAAAAAGAATTTTCAGAATGACACCAATTCATCATCATTTTGAGCTTGGTGGTTGGAAAGAAACAAAGGTTGTTGCTGTATTTACAGCAGTTACAATTTTGTTTTCAATATTAGCAGTAGTATTATTCTGGTATTTGTCGAGGTAAATTATGAAAAGAAAATGGTTTGATAAAAAAGTTTTAATATGTGGACTCTCAAAAAGTGGTATTGCTGCAGCAGAATATTTAAATTCCAAAGGTGCAGATTGTTATTTAACAGAATTTAAACCGGCAGAAGATAAAGACAAAGAAGTTATTGAAACCCTTGAAAAAAACGGTATTCATGTTGAAACAGGTGGACATAGCGATGAATTTATAAAAGAGTCTTATGTAGCAGTTATGAGTCCCGGAATTTCACCACAAAAAGATATATTTAAACGTTTAAAAGAGAATAATATTCCTATTATCAGTGAAATAGAACTTGCGTATAGAGAAACTCTTTCTCCGTTTATAGCAATTACGGGAACAAATGGAAAAACAACAACAACAACATTAATATCTCATATATTATCAGAAGAATTTGATGCACCTGTATGTGGAAATATTGGCGTCCCTCCAACAAAATTACTTGATAAAAAACATGATTTTTTGGTTTGTGAAATGAGTTCATATCAATGTGAATTATCAAAGACTATACAACCATTTATTGCTTGCTTTTTAAATTGGTCAGAAAACCATATAGATTGGCATAATGGATTGGAAAATTATTTTAATGCAAAAGCATCTCTTTTTTCACATGAAAAGGCACCAGCTTTTGCTATTTTTAATGGTTCAGATATAAAAGTAGGAGAATTTGCAGAAAAGTATCCTTATGAAAAATTTATTTTTGCAAAAAAAAGTGATAAAAATTGCTGTTACACAGAAGATGGTAAAATTTATTTTAAATATAAAAAAGAACCGGAAGAAATTATATCACTTGAAGAAATCCCTCTCGTAGGAGAACATAATGTTCAAAATGTTATGGTTGGTATAATTGTTGCAAAACTTTGTGGCATTGAAAATGAAAAAATAGCAGAAAGAATAAAGTCATTTAAAGCAGTAGAACACAGAATAGAATATGTGGGAACAGACGGTAGTCATAAATTTTATAATGATTCAAAATCAACAACAACCGAAGCAACAATAGTTGCCTTAAAAGCATTTCCCGATAAATCTGTAACTCTTATTATGGGTGGTCGTGATAAAATGACTGATTTAAACGGATTATGTGAAAAGGTTAAAGAATGTGTTAATAATGTTATTTTAATAGGTGAAGCAACTCAAAGATTTAAAGAGAATCTTCAACAACACAATTATACAAATATATTTGAAGCAAAAACTTTTGAAGAATCAATAGATAAATCAATTGAATATAATAATGAAATAATACTGTTTTCACCTGCGTGTGCAAGTTTTGATATGTTTAATAATTTTGAACATAGAGGAGAAGAATTCAAAAAGTATGTCAGCACAAAAATATAAAGTTCAAAATACAGATAATATAGTTGCAACAGGATATGTATCATCACCTGATAAAGGTTTAATGATAATAGTCGGTTTTTTATCAGTAATTGGAATAATGATGATTTTATCGGCAGGAGCTTCAAAGTGTGCAGCATACGGAGCAAACCCCGGAAGTTTTGCTATGAAACAATTATTTTGGTTTATAATGGGACTGTTTGCAATGGGTTGGTTTGCAAAATACAATTATAAAAATTTGATAAAATATGCAGTACCATTTGCTTGGATAGTTGTATTTTTTTTAATTTTGATAGATTTTACTTCATTAGGAGTAACGGTAAATGGAGCAAAAAGATGGCTTGCAATAGGACCGATACAATTTCAACCGTCAGAAATGACAAAGCCAGCTGTTGCATTACTTTTAGCTTGTGCTTTTTCACAAGATTCATTTTTATTTGATAAAGAAAAAATTAAAAGGTATTTTTTACCAATTGTCGTAATGGTCCTTTTAACTGCAATGCAGCCAAACCTTAGTATGGTTATAATTATGGGATTAGTTTCTTTAATTGTGTATATTACAGCAGGTGGTTCTATAAAAATGCTTTTAACACTTGCCACAGCAGCTGTTACCGTTTTAGCATTTAAAATAAAGCCTTATCAAATGAACAGAATAAAAGTATGGCTAGATCCGGAAGTTGATCCTTATGGAGGGGGATATAATATTATCCAATCATTACTGGCATTTGTTTCAGGTGGTTTTTGGGGAGTAGGTTTTGGAGCCTCAAGGCAAAAGTTAGAATGGCTTCCTGAAGCTCATACTGACTTTATTTATGCTGTAATTGGTGAAGAATGGGGTTTTATGGGTTGTATTGCAATAATTTGGTTATTTTTATGGTTTTTATATAGAGGTATAAATATTGCAGTTTCTTGTAAAGATATGTTTGGTAAATTACTTGCAACAGGTTTAACTTTTTCTATTGGCAGTCAAGCCTTTATTAATATGTCAGTAGCAAGTTCATTTATTCCGGCAACAGGTGTTCCGATGCCTTTTATAAGTTACGGAGGAACATCATTATTTGTAACAATGTGTATGATTGGTATTTTATTAAATATTTCAAAAATTAGAATTATGAGGACTCAAGATGTCTAAAGATAAGAAAATTTATTTTATTTCAGGTGGTGGAACAGGGGGGCATATTTATCCTGCCGTTTCTGTAGTGCAAGAACTTTTAAAAAGAGAAGATACAGATAAAATTTATTATATTGGGAACCCTAAAAATATGGAATACGATATAGTAAAACAAATTAACGGTGTAGAGTTTTTACCGATTAATATTAGTGGAATGCCAAGAAAAATCAGTTTTAGTTTTATAAAATGGATAATAAAACTTGAAATATCATTATGGAAAGCATTGTTTTATATAAAAAAATACAAACCGGATGTTGTATTTACAACAGGAGGATACGTGAGTGCACCAATAGCATTCATAGCCGGGTTGTTAAAAGTACCACTTATGATACATGATTGTGATGCAATTCCGGGATTAGTATCTAAAACAGCTGCTCCTATTGCCAATTGTGTATCAGTTGCTTTTGAAAGTGCAAAAAATGCATTAAAAGCAGAAAATATAGTTTGTACAGGCAATCCTGTAAGAGAAGAATTTATAACAACAAGCAAAGAAGAAGCAAGACAAAAACTTGGACTTCGTAATAAAATGACAATATTAATTACAGGTGGTTCTCAAGGTGCAAAAACATTAAATAAAGCAGCCATTATTATAGCTCAAGAAATTGTTGAACGATATGATATTCAACTTGTTATTCAAACAGGTAGAAAAAATTATGATGAATTTATACAAAAAATTTCTCAATATTTTCCAAATTACGCTTTAAATACTAATTTAGTAATAAAACCTTATTTTGACGAAATGTATTATGCGTTAAAATCGGCAGATATAGTTGTTTCAAGAGCCGGTTCATTAAGTTTATCAGAATTGAATTTATGTGGAGCAGCTTGTATTCTTGTTCCTTATCCTTATGCAGCAGCAGACCATCAACGAAAAAATGCCAAAGAGGCTGAAAAAATTGGATATGCTTTATATTGTGAAGATAATGAACTTGATGGAGCAACTCTTATCAAAATGCTTAAATCGTTATTTGAAAATCCTGATAAACTTACAAAAATGTCAGAAGCTTCATATAAAAATGCAAAATCTGATGCCAAGAAAACGATTATAAATAATTTACAAAGTTTAATTAAATGAAAACAGTTATATATAACAAGATAGAAAAACTACTTTATTCAAGCGAAAAATTTAAAATTCAACTTGGTTTAGAACGTATTTTTAATATTTTAAAAATTTTGGGAAATCCTCAGGAGAAAATTAAAGTAATACACATCGCAGGTACGAACGGAAAAGGTTCTGTATCAACAATGACTGCTCAAATTTTAAATTGTGCCGGTTATAAAACTGCATTATATACAAGTCCCCATTTATCAAAATATAATGAACGATTTAAGATAAATGGACAAGATATTTCAGATGAAAAATTGTATGAATATATTTTTGAAATTGATAATACAGCAAAAAAAAATAATATAGACTTAAGTGAATTTGAACTTTTGACAGCTACAGCATATAAATATTTTTATGATAGTAAAGTTGATTTTGCAGTAATGGAAACAGGATTAGGAGGAAGATATGATGCTGTAAATGTTGTAAAACAACCGATTATAACAGCAATTACATCAATTTCCATAGACCATAAAGACAGACTTGGAGATACAATTGAAAAAATTTCTTTTGAAAAAGCCGGAATAATAAAAAGCAATGTTCCAATAATTGTGAATGCAAATAATAGAGGGTTGAAAGTTTTTGAAGAAATAGCCAAACAAAAAAATGCACCTCTTTTTTGTGCAAATAAAGAAGTAAATATAACCTTTGAAAATGGTATTAATTATGCATTATTTGACAATGAAAAATATGAATTTAATTTGTGGGGACTGCATCAAAAACAAAATTTATCTTTAGTTTTACAAATAATTGACACTTTAGTTGATAATGGTATAAAAATTTGCCAAAAAGATATAATAAAAGCACTTAAAACTGTTTATATTCCTGCAAGATTTGAATATAACAGAGAAAAAAGCAGAATAATAGACGGATGCCATAATGCAGATGCAGCAGTTATGCTTAGGAAAAATTTAGATTTTTATTTTCCAAATAAAGATAGGTGTTGGCTTTATGGAACCTTATCAACAAAAGAATATGATAAAATTGTAAATATTTTATTCAATGATGGAGATACAATATATTTAACTGATTTTAGTAATAGTTTATCGGTTAATCCTTATGAAATAAGAAATAAAATAAAAAAATCTTCAAAAAAAGATATTCAAATTTTAAGTAAAACCGAAAATACATTAAATTATTTTTCTAAAAATTCTATTACGATAATAACAGGTTCATTTTATATGATTGGCGAATTACTTTTTTAATTTGTTATCCTATAAAATTGCCTAATTGGATAATGTCTTAAATAATTTGAAAATATTATTATTCTGTTAAATAGAATGGAGAAAAAAATGAATTCAATAAAAACAGGTGATGTACGTGTAGTAATAATAGAAGATTATAAATTAACGAGAATAGGATTAAAATCAACATTAAATGAATTTGAGCATATCAACGTTATTGGAGAGGCAGAAGATGCAGTTTCAGGATTGGAAATAATATCAAGAGAAAAGCCTGATGTAGTATTAATGGATTTAGGATTACCGGGAATGAATGGGTTAGAAGCTACGCAAAAAGTTAAAGATATTTCGCCGGAAACTAATGTAGTAATATTAACATCACATGAAAGAGGAGAAGAAGTTGTAGCTGCATTAGGTTCAGGAGCATGTGCATATTGTTTAAAGGATATCGAGCCACAAGTATTATCTCAGGTAATATTAAATGTATCAAAAGGAGCATGTTGGATTGATGCGACAGTTGCAAAAGCAGCATTAAGTTTATTTCCAAAGCCGGAAAATTTATCAAATTTTCCAAAAGCAGATGAATCAGATGCCAGAGCACAGCTAACAGATAGAGAGTTAGAAGTTTTGAGATTATTAGTGCAAGGAAAAAGTAATACAGAAATAGCAAAAGAGTTAATAGTAAGTGTACATACAGCAAAAGCACATGTATGCAGTATTCTTCAAAAATTATGCGTAGATGATAGAGTTCAAGCAGCAGTAAAAGCGATTAAGGAGCATATTATATAAATAAAAAAAGTA
>JAFQYI010000216.1 GCA_017406505.1 bacterium | reverse complement strand
CTCCAAAAGTTGAACAAAAAGCACAAGAAGAAAAAATAATACCTAAAAAACAAGATAAAACAGAAGTAATACAACCAAAGCAAGAAAAAGTTTTAACTGAGCAAGAAGAAATAATAGCATGGAATAAGTGGCGTTCTGATTTGCAAAATAAATTAATGAAAGATTCTAAGATAACAGCTCCTATGGGAACAAGTTTTATGTTTTCATTTACGGTTGATAAATATGGAAATATTACAAATTTAAAAACATGGTCATCAAATCCGTCATACACACCAATGGCTGTGCGAATAATCAAACCTTTACTTTTAAGTTATCAAAAGACATATATTTTAAAATTTCCTGAGGGTTCAAAAAGAATAATAACAAATGCAAATGGTGGATTTACGATGGCAAGTGCGACAAGATATTCATCACCATCTGATTATAATGATTATGAAAGAGTAAGAAAATGATATATAAATGTAAAAATTGTGGTCAAAAATATACCCAAAAACAAGATTATTGTGATTGTGGTAATAATACATTTATTGAAATAAAAGAACCATCAGATGATATTCAAAAAAGAAATCATTATAACGCCAATTCTAATCAAGAATTTTATGATGAAGAAAAAAACAATAAAAATGTAATAAATTTCTTTGCTGTGTTATTGCTCATAACAGCTATTATAATATCATCATTATTATTATTTAAAGTTTTGACAAAACCACATAAAACGCAGGAACAATCTTCATCAGAAAAATTGGTGGACAAAGAAATAAAACAAGACAATCAAAGTTATAATAATTTTTTTCCAAAAGAAGAAGAAATAGCTTATGATATAAATAATAGTTTAAACGCTGAAGAAGAAAACGGACTGGTTATAGAAATACCCAAGACTAAACAAAAACAACAGACATCAAAATTAAAAACAAATCAAAAAATAGAAAAAATAGAAGTTAAAAATCCAACAAAACAACAAGAACATAAAGAGTTAAAGCAAAATAAACAAATTGTAAAACCACAAAAAGAAATAAAAAAAGAAATAAAAGATGATAATGAAGTGAAGAAAATAAACAAGGCAGAATATGAAAAAGAATTATCGGGATATAAGAATAATTTACGAGCACAGCTTTTTAAAAATTTTCCTATATTAAATGTATCAGGAGCAGGAAAAGTAAAGATTAGCTTTTCAATTTCACAAAGTGGAAAACTAATAAACAGAAAATTTATAACGCAATCGGAAAATAAATCATTAAATGATGCTGTATATAATATGTTAATGCAAACACCCATGTTCACACCACCTCCGGCAATGTATAAAGGAGAAGAAATAATATTAAATATAGATTTTAATAATGGATATTATTCATTTGCATATGAAAATTAAAACTATCGATAATTATGAATACCATATTTTTCAAGAGAATCTATAAACATTTTAAAAGTTTTATTTTTTATTTCATTATATTTTTTTTAAGTTCTCCAAAATCATTATGAGCAAGTTCTATTTGACCTGACTTATACTCTAGGAATATTTTTATTCTTTGATAAGAATATAAATGGGCTCGATTCTCACCAATTTTTCTATATTCTTCAAGATATTTAAATGCATTGTCAAAATCTTCTAGTCCATTATAAATACTGATATAATCAAGTATTTTCTAATCAGAATGTTCTCTGTAATCTGTTTTTTCAATAATATCAAGAGCCTTTTGGTATTCTCTTTTATTTAAAAGAATTTTAACTTTAGCAGAAACAATTTTTCCGTATCTTGACTCAATTTTTCTATAAACACAAGATAAGATGGAACCATAAACAAAGATAATATCTCATTTATTACTTCCATTGGACTTTTAATTTCATAATCAACAGGCATGTTCATTGTGTTTAAACGTATAAACACAATGAAAGCAGATATAATAAATAAAAATAAAATAGATAACCAAAATGCTTTATTAGAAAATTTTTTATTAAAGAAGATTTTTGAAATAATAATTGTCAAAAAAGGAATAGGTGAAAGTATAAAAGATATGAATAATAAGAATAAAATATTGTCCATTTTTCTCTATATAAATGCCGACTAAAAAATTAATCGGCATTTATTATTGTTTGGATATAAATTCATAATTATATATTTACTTGTTCCATAATTTCGTCGCTGATATCAAAGTTTGAATATACGTTCTGAACATCATCATGTTCTTCTAGTTTTTCCATCAATCTGAGAATATTTGTAGCAACTTTAACATCAGTAATTTCAATCGAATTTTCAGGAAGTCTTGTAAATTCGGCACTCTTAGCTTTAAATCCTAATTTTTCAAGCCCTTCTGTACATTCTTGAAGGTTTTCAAAAGTTGTAATGACTTGATATTCATCTTCTTCGTCCTTAACGTCATCAGCATTAGCTTCAATTGCAGCTTCAAACAATTTTTCAAAATCTACAGAATCTTTTTCAAAAGAAATAATACCAACAGGCTTAAATATCCAGCCTACACAACCGGATTCTCCTAAATTACCGTTAAATTTAGTAAAGAAACTTCTTATATCGCCGGCTGTTCTATTTCTGTTATCTGTCATTGCTTCAATAAATATAGCAGCACCACCGGCACCATAACCTTCGTAAGTGATTTCTTCAAAATTATCACCACCGGCACCACCAGAACCTTTTTCAATAGCTCTTTTAATATTATCATTTGGTAATCCTGCTGCCTTTGCTCTATCAATAGCAGTTCTAAGTCTAAAATTACCGGCAGGATCAGGTCCACCTAGTCTTGCTGCAGTAATAATTTCTCTGGCAAATTTTTGAAAAGTTACACCTCTTGCGGCATCAACTTTAGCTTTTTTATTTTTTATATTTGCCCATTTTGAATGTCCTGACATAATATTCTCCATTTATATTGATATTTACATTATTTATTGTAATATAAAATTATGGAAAATAAAGATTTTATAACAAAAGCATTAGAATTTTTTAAAAAAGGGCAATATGAAGCTTCTTTAAACGAATTTTTAGCAGCATTAGGAGAAAATCCTGATGATAATGCTATCTTAAATAATATTGGTCTTTGTTATTCTAAATTATCTAATGATGAAAAAGCTGAAGAATATTATATTTTAGCATTAAAAGATCACGAAATGTCTGTTGAAACATACATTAATATTTCTGACTTGTATTATAAAAATAAACAATTCGACAAAGGTACGGCAATATTAGAAACAGCTGTTACATTAATGCCGGATAATATTGTATTATTACATTATCTTGCTAGATTTTATATTGCAGACATTAAATATGATTTAGCTTTTGATATTTTAAACAGGATTTTGGAATTATCTCCGGAAAATATTGATGCATATTGGGATTTAGGTAATCTGTGTTATGAAACAGGTGATTATGATAATGCAGTTGCAGCTTTTGAACATGTTTTAGAAAAAAGAGATGATAATGCAATCTTTTTCTTTAGAACGGGCTTAGCATACGAAGCAGGTGATAACATAGAAAAAGCTTTATCTAATTATTTAAAAGCCATTTCTATTGATAACTTTTTTCCTCAGCCATATAAAAAAGCAGCCGTTATGTTTTTAGCACAAGGTGATAAAGAAAGTGCTTTGGAGTATTTGCAAGATTATTTAAAATTTGATATTTCTGATGATGAAAAAAATGATATCAATTTAATTATTAAAAATATCAGTAAATAAAAACCCCTTTTTTAAATCAAAAGGGGTAAAGCAACTGAGTAAAAGAAGAACAGAGTGTATGATACTATAATATTAAATAAATGATTGCAAATAATCATTATGCTTAAGTTCAATATTTATTCGTCTTATAATCCTTAAAATTCGTAAAAAGGTGCATTAAAAAAAACTATAATGATATAAAATTTGTAAAATATTTTTATTTTGACTATATTTGTTTTATAATGTAGATAAAATATTATGTAAGGGAAAAAAAATGAGTGTGAATTTAGAAAAGAATGAAAATAATGAAGTTATAATGGATATAACAGTTGATGCACAAGAAACAAACGCTGCTTATGACAGAGCTTGTAAAAGAATTGCTCAACATGTTAATATTCCCGGTTTTAGAAAGGGTAAAGCACCTAAAAAAATTCTTGAAAAACATGTAGGTACAGCATACATACAAAGAGAAGTTTTAGATAGTGTATTACCTGGAATTTTAACTAACGTAATAAAAGATAATAACTATGATACAGTAACAGAACCATCAGTCGATTATTTTAAGTTTGAAGATGACGGTTCTTTATCTGTAAAAGCCAAGGTTGAACTTCGTCCTGAATTTACTCTTCCGGAATACAAAGGACTTGAACTGCCTATTGATATGTTTAAGCAAGATGATAGTGCGATGCAAAAAGAACTTGATGATATAAAAGAAAAACATTCAACATTACAAACTGTTGAAGATAGAATAACTAATGATAAAGACTTGGTAAATATCGATTTTGAAGGTTTTGTTGATGGAAATGCAATCAAAGGTGGCGCAGCAAAAAATTATATGTTAGATTTAGGTCATAGTAATTTTATTCCTGGATTTGCAGAACAATTAGTTGGAAAAGAAAAAAATTCTGAATTTACAATTCAAGTGAAATTTCCAGAAGAATATCATGATGAAACCATAAAAGGTAAAGATGCAGAATTTAAAATAAAAATTAATGAAATAAAAGAAAGAATTTACCCTGAAATAAACGATGAATTAGCAAAAAAAGTTGGTAAATTTGAAACTCTTGATGAATTAAAAGCAGATATACAAAAATATCTTGATGCAGCAGAAAAAACAGAAAATGAAAAAAGAGCTACAGTTGTGCTTTTTGATAAACTTCTTGCAAGTACAGAAATGAATATTCAAGAACCAATGATTCAAAGAGAAGTAAAAGCAATGAAAGAAGAAATTAATCAAAGAGCTATGCTTCAAGGACAAAATCTTGATGATTTGATGAAAAATGAAGATAGTGAAAAAATTAATAATGAAATGCATGATGAAGCTGCAAAACGTATTAAAACAGCACTTATTATTTCAAGAATAGCGAAAAACGAAAATATTATGGTTGAAAGTAAAGATATTGATGCAAGAATTTTTGAAATTTCAAGAATGTATGGAATAACTCCGGAAATGATGATTCAGGAAATTCAAAAAAATCCACATTTATTGTATTCATTAAATCAACAAATAATGAGCCAAAAGGTAACGAAGTTCCTTTTAGATAATTCAACAATAATTTCAAAAGAATAAAATAGTAAACAAATTAAGTACAGGAGATAAAAATGAGTTTTGTACCGGTAGTAATTGAACAATCAAGCAGAGGTGAAAGGTCTTTTGACATATTTTCAAGATTGTTGAGAGAAAGAATAATATTTCTCGGAACACAAATTGATGATATGGTTGCAAATCTTATAGTAGCCCAATTGCTTTTATTAGATAGTGAAAATCCGGAAAAGGATATAATGTTGTATATCAATTCCCCTGGAGGAAGTGTAACAGCAGGTTTGGCAATATTTGATACAATGCAGCATATTAGAGCAGATGTATCGACAATTTGCTTAGGACAAGCAGCATCTATGGGTGCTTTTTTGCTGGCAGCAGGAACTCCAGGAAAGAGAATGGCATTACCACATTCAAGAGTATTAATTCACCAACCATTAGGTGGAGCTCAAGGTCAAGCAACAGATATTGAAATTCAAGCAGCTGAAATTATTAGAATCAAAAAGACATTAAATGAAATTTTGGCAAAAAATACTGGACAATCTTTAAAGAAAATTGAAAAAGATACAGATAGAGATTATATCATGACACCGGCTGAAGCACTTGAGTATGGAATGATTGATAAAGTTGTTACAATGAGTGAAAAGAAATAGTCCGAATAAGGAGATATGATGGCTAATCATGATGACAGTCGTTTAAAATGTTCTTTTTGTGGAAAAACTCAAGATCAGGTTAAAAAGTTAATAGCAGGACCTGAAGTATATATATGCGATGAATGTGTTGAGTTATGTAATGAAATACTTGATGAAGAGTTTTTAGAAACAAAAGATAAAAAAGAAGGAAATAACGATAAGGCAGTAAAAGAAGAACTAAAAGATATTCCAAAGCCTCATGAGATAAAAGAATATTTAGATAAATATATAGTTGGTCAAAATGATGCCAAAAAGGTATTATCTGTAGCAGTATATAATCATTACAAAAGACTTGCACATAATGCAATAGCAGATAGCCAAAATGATGTAGAAATCCAAAAAAGTAATATATTGCTTGTAGGACCAACAGGAAGTGGAAAAACTCTTTTAGCCCAAACATTAGCAAAAATGCTTGATGTACCTTTTGCAGTAGCAGATGCAACAACCCTTACTGAAGCAGGCTATGTTGGAGATGATGTAGAAAATATTCTATTAAGACTTTATCAGAGTGCTAATTTTGATGCTCAAAAAGCTGAAAAGGGTATTATTTATGTCGATGAAATTGATAAAATTGCAAGAAAATCAGAGAATCCCAGTATAACCAGAGATGTCAGTGGAGAAGGTGTTCAACAAGCACTTTTAAAGATGATTGAAGGTACTGTTGCAAACGTTCCTCCACAAGGTGGCAGAAAACATCCTCATCAAGAATTTATCCAAATTGATACAAGTAATATTTTATTTATTGTAGGAGGAGCATTTGTTGGTCTTGAAAAAATTGTTGATAGGCGAGCAGGAGATGGTTCATCAGTAGGATTTGGAGCTCCGGCACCTAAAACACAGGCTGAGAAAGAAATTGAAGAAGGTAAGCTTTTGAAGAAGTTACAGCCCGAAGATTTACTTAAATTTGGTTTAATTCCTGAATTTATAGGTCGAGTACCAATTTATGCTGTATTAGATCCTCTTGATGAGGAAACATTGAAAATGATATTAACTACACCTAAAAATGCATTAGTTAAACAGTATCAATGTTTATTGGATATGGATGGTGTTAATTTAAAATTTGACGATGATGCTATAGACTTAATTGCAAAAGAAGCATTAAAACGTAAAACAGGGGCAAGAGCATTACGCTCAATTGTTGAAAATATTATGTTAGATGTTATGTATGAAATTCCAACTGATTCTGATATAAAAGAATTTACGATAACTGCTGACATGGTTAAAACACCTGAAAATCTTATATCTTTAGTTAAAAACAATCAAGATAAAAAGATTGAACTAAAAAAATTAGAAAAAGTAGAAGAAATTGCATAATACTTATAATTTCTATATTTAACAAAAACCTTAAAACTAATCAAATAAGTAGTTTTAAGGTTTTTTATTAAGATATAAAAATAGAGCTATATAATTTTTGATTTTAAATATTATTTTCGGTTGTGATTATTTACTTTATTAAAAATCAATGGTTTTTCTGTCCATACAAAAGTGTGATTTACAACCTTATTAAAAGGATTAGACATAAATTTGTTTGTAGATGTAATTTCATCAAGCTCTTTTACTGAATTTTTAATTTCATTAAAAAATTTAAACATACATGTCCCTCTCAATTATCTTACAAGAACATTATCTCATATCATTTTCTTTTTTAATCATACTTTTGTATGAGGGTAAAGTAATATTAAGTACAATTTTTTGATATAATCAATAGAAGTATAGTAAATAACTTAAAATAAGGCATTAAATTATGTTAAAAATATTAGTTGTAGATGATAATTTAGGGTGGAGAAATTTTAACAAAACTTCATTAATAAAAATTTTTGAAAATGAAGAAATATCCATAACAACTGCCGATTCTGCAAAAGATGGCTATGACAAAATTATACAATCAGAAGCAAACCCTTTTGACTTAATAATTACAGATTTACAAATGGAAAGTGATTTTGCCCCTATGATAGCTGGAGAATGGTTTATAAGGCAAGTTAAAACTTTTCCTAAATATATCAACACAAAAATATTGATTATTTCAGCTATGTATAACATAGAAATGACAGCAAATTTATTAAATGTGGATTTTTTATCAAAAAGACTTTTAATTTCAGGTGGTGAACTTCCTTTAAAATTAAAGTTACAAGAAATGAATTTTAAATTGTAATCAACCATTTTGAAAATTCATTTAATCCTTCTTTGAAAACATCTATATTTCCACAATAGCCTACTCTGCAATGATTTGGTATTTCCATTGCATCTCCTGGTAAAAGTAAAACTCCTGTCTTTTTATATAAATCTAAACAAAATCTATATGAATTAATATTTTTTTTATATGATACAAAAGCTGTTGTACCAGCTTCCGGTTCTATTAAATCTATCTTAGATTCACCTTTTACCCACTCTGTAAGAATTTCTTTGCCTTTTAAGATTATATCTGTATTTCTTGAAATAATTTTTTCTTTATTTTCCAAAGCAATACATGCAATATAGTCATCAATAGCACTTATGCTAATTGTGTTATATTGTCTTTGATGATTGAATTCTTGAATTAAATTTTGTTCTGCAACAATAAAACCAATTCTTATTCCTGCTAGTGAAAAAGTCTTTGACATTGAAAAAGTTGATATACCTTTTTCATAAATATCAGCTATCGATACAATACAACTATCTTTATCGTGATTTAAAAATCTATAAACTTCATCACATAAAATATATGCATCATTTTTTCTTGCAATTTCAACAATATTTAAAAGTTCTTGTTCAGATAAGATTGCTCCTGTAGGATTATTAGGATTATTTAATGTTATAAGTTTTGTTCTTGAAGTAACGTTTTTATCTAATTCTTCAAAATCAATGTGCCATTTTAATTCTGGTTTTAATTTGATAATTTTAACATTACACCCAAGTTGTTTTGGTATAGAATAATGCTGTTGATATGTTGGTATTATTGATACTACTTCATCATTTTTTTCTAATAAAGTGGTAAATACTAATGAATTTGCACCTATTGCTCCTAATGTTATACTAATATTGTTTTCATTTTTATTTTTATATAATTTAGCTGCATTAGTTTTCAATCTGCTTGAACCAGTTATATCTCCATAATCAAGAGATTTATTAAGTATTGAATCAATATTGCTATTTGTAAATTCAAAAAATTCTTTTAAAGAAAATGATTTAATACAAGTTGTTGTCATGTCATATTTAGCATGACATTCATACTTATTCATCCATTCTTCTATTTTGAATTTATCAATTTGCATATAAATTATTCTACAATTTTTAGAAAATTGTTGTGCTTAGTTTCAAAATTAGGAATGTTTGCTAACCTTTTTATAACGTTATTTTTATTAACACCATCCGGCATAAATTTTAAGTATTTTTTATAATATCTTTTTGCTCTTTGTGTTTCTCCCAGTTTATCAAGACAAATAGCAATACCTAAATATGAACGATAATATTTTTTGTTTAATTCTAAAATATCTTTAAAAACGCAAATTGCATCTGAATATAATTCTAATTGTATAAGTAATGTAGCTTTTTGTATATATGCTTTTTCACAATCAGGATTAGTTTCCATAATCTTTTGATATATTTGGACTGCCATATCTTCTTCACCGATAATTTCATGAGCAACAGCTAATTGTATTTGTGTGTCAGTATTGTTCGGTGCAAGTTTAATAGACTGTATTAAATTTTTCATCGCAAGATGAAATTCCCCTTTAGCAAGATAACAAATTCCAAGTTCACTATATATTTCTGCATCAAAAGAATCTGCATTTTTTGCTTTTTCTAAAGAAATAATTGCTTTATCAAATTTTTTTAAACTTCTGTATGCTTTTCCTAAACCTTTATAAGCTTGAGGATTTACACGTTTCAAAAAAATTGAATGCAAATAACATTGTATTGCTTCTTGATTTTTATTCTCTGAAAAATATATATCTGCTGTTGAAGAAAATTCTTCTGCACTAATTTGTTGATTATTAACGTTCAAAACTAAGCTCCATTGATAACATCTTTATTTTAAAAGGCGTTCAAAAAAAAAGTATCAATCAAAGGGAGTAAAATTCATTAACCTTCGGATTAATATTTGTAATCAAAACAAAAAAATTATATTATAATTTGGATATAAATACACAAATTGAATGTAAATTTTATATTATGTTAAAATACTTAATAAATTATTTTAAAGCACCAGATGAAATTCCTGTTACAATGAGTCAGGAACAAATAGCTAAAACATACAAAAAAAGAAGATTCGATATTTTTTCATCTTGTTTTCTTGCTTATACAATGCTTTATTTAACCAGAAAAAATATATCAGTAGCACTACCTATACTTGGAAATGATTTAGGATTTTCTAATGTTGAGCTTGGTCTTTTAGGAAGCACTTTATACTTTAGCTATGCAATTGGAAAATTTGTTAATGCACTTATAGCAGATAAGGCAAATGCAAAAAAATTCATGACAATATCCATATTGATTTCTGCAATATCAAATATTCTTTTTGCAATCAGTCCATTATTATTTTCTACAAAAACTTATTTTATAGGTCAGTCAGTATTATTATTAGTAATGTCTTTTTTATGGGGCGTTAATGGTTGGTTTCAATCTGCAGGATTTCCTATTTGTACAAAAGTTTTAACATATTGGTGGTCAAATAAAGAAAGAGGAGTCATCTGGTCAATATGGGCAATATCTCATCAATTAGGAACTTGTCTTATATTTATACTTGCAGGTTATTTAATACCAAGGTATGGCTGGCAATCTGCATTTATTGTACCTGCTTTTTTTAATTTACTATCTTGTATATATATTTCAAAAAATATGTATGATAAACCACAAACTATTGGTTTGCCGGATATTGAAGAATATAATGAAAGTAAAAATATTTCTTCAATACAATGTAATGATGACTCATTAACTTATTTTCAAATTCTTAAAAAATATATATTTTTTAACCCTATTATGTGGATATTAGTATTAGCTTTTATTTTTGTATATATATTTAGATATGGAACGGAAGATTGGATAAT
>JAFQYI010000215.1 GCA_017406505.1 bacterium | reverse complement strand
TACTTCACTGCTTGTACTAATTTTTCTTCTGTAATATCTATAACAGCAATTTTATCTTTAAATGGAAATATTTCACCAATGTCTCTTGTAGAAATATCACCGGAAGAAAATGCCCCTCTAATTGTCCCCGCATTTATTAAAGCTATATCTGTATCATATTTTTTTCTCATTATATCTGTTAAAAATGATGCGTGGGGATTTTCTTCTTTTAAATTATTTTTAGGCATTTCTGCTGCAGAATTTATACGTCCGACAATCTCAGGTTCTCCCAAAAATTTATTAAACTCTTTCTGCATATCTAAATTTCTTTCTAATACAGAAGTAGGTTTAACAATATTTTCAGCTTTAATAATTTCTCCATTGTCATCAAATTGAACATTTAAAATTCCATAGTAATTACCATCTCTGCCTGCTTGCGTAATAATAGTCGGAGCTCCGGATTCTTTTGAAATAATTAAGTTGTCTCCAACCGTTAAATCATCTACCAAATCATGTGAGTGTCCACCAATAATGATATCAATGCCTTGAACAGATTTTGCAATATCAATATCATTTTGATAGCCTATATGAGAAAGTACAATGACCCTGTTAATACCTTCATCACTATATCTTGCTATTTCATTCTGCAAATATTGTATTGTTTCTTCTTTTTGTTTAACTTCCAATACATCAAATAATGCTTTATTAGAAGAACGAAGTTCTAAATCAAATGGCATTAAAGCAATTATAGCATATTTATTACTATCTTTATCTTCTTGAATATAAGAATCTATAACCCTATTGTATAGTTTTGTAGATTTATCAATATCAGTATTGGCTCCCATCACTTTATAAACTGCATCTTGTGTAGCTGTTAAAAAATCACCTATATTTTGGTCTACTTCATGATTACCAATAACATTTGCCATAAAATTATTTGCATTAAGAAATGAATTTGCTGCTTGATTCACACTAAGACTGGAGCCCAGCATAATATCCCCTGCAGAAAATTTTAAAGTATCTACATAAGAAGGCATTGTTTTATCGAAATTTAATGAAGCTGTTGTAATTCTTTCCATATTTGATAATCTGCCGTGAATATCATTGACATAAAAAATACTGGTAACATTACCACTTTGACCATTAAGCATTTCATCACTTATTAATTCACCTGTTACATTTGAAGATTTTATATTTGACTGTTCTTGTGTAGAAGTTGTTTTGGCTACAACACCTAACGAAGCTAATGCAACATCAGCATTTACTCTTACAGGTTTATCAAATTTAACTTTTTCTGTTTCAATGTTACTTAAATTATCATTATTTTGATTTTTAATTTTAGGTGAAATCCAAGTATTAATATCTTTTTTTGTAATCTGCATAAAATATTCCACATTAACATGCACAACTAAATAATAGTAAAATCAAAGATAATAAAATTTTGCTACATAAAAAATATTTGTAACATAATTTAACATATTATTTCCAGTTTTTATTATACTTCAGCAATAACTTCTGATGGAAAATCTGATGAAATTTCTTCTCTGGACGCAACTTTTATTTCCGGTATAAATTTTGAAAAAACAATATATCCAATTTGTCTTATATCTGTCGGCAATACCAAAACAATATCTTTTATTTTTAAAGATTTTTCAGAAAGCTTTTCTTTAATGTTTTTTACAATTTTTTCAATTTTGGAGCTTT
>JAFQYI010000214.1 GCA_017406505.1 bacterium | reverse complement strand
GGTAGTGGATATATTATGGGGACAAAAGATGCTGAACCCGGACAAGGAAGAGCTGTATATACTTTTTCAAGTATCAATGAAGATTGGACTGATGGTGAAACATGCAGCAGTCAACAATGTTATAGAACAGACTCTCCGTTGTCATTTGATGTTGACGGAGATGGGGTACATACATCAAGCAAAACTGTAAAATATGATATTGATGGTGATGGAGTTGTTGATACTGTAAATGATTCTGCTGAATGGGTACTTGCTTTTGATAAAGATGGTGACGGATTAGCCGGCGAAGACGGTAGTGAATTATTTGGAAATAATACGGATTTAGACGGTGATGGTAAAAAAGACGGTTATGCAAATGGATTTGATGCATTAAGAGCATTTGCAGAAAAAGCAGGACTGATAGGTGATAATGATGATGTTCTTGATGCTGATGATTTGAAAAAATTGCAAGATGAATATGGACTGGTAATGACAAAAGGATATGGAGGAGAAGCAAAATCTCTGTCTGACCTTGGAATTACGGAAATTAATTTATCGAAGAGTGATACAAAGCTAACAAAGAACTTTGATGGACGTCATAATGACATAATGACCCAAGAAGGTGCAACGTTTAAAGTAAACGGACAAACAAGAGAATATGCAGACATTTGGAATGCAAAACTAGATGAAGCAGATATTAATAAAGATATAGAGCCATCAATAAGAATAGATGATGACTTTGACATAAATTCTATTAATCTGGATTTTGGAAATAAATTAATTGATAAAGCAAATTCAATGGAATATGTTACTGTTGATGCAAAAGAAACAGATTTTGATAATCTATTTAATATTAAAAATAAAAAATTTTTATGATTAATATACATTTAAAGCCATAAATAATTTTGTGTAAACCTTAATTTGAGAGATTAAAGAAATTTTTCTAATCTCTCATTAAAATATATCAAAAATTGATTAAAATCGAACTTCAAATTCGTATGGATAAAGTCCATTTTTGTGTAATATCCTGTGACACAAGGTATAGAAATTTAATAACCCCTTAAATGAAAATAATTTTCTTTTAGTTATTCATTTATTTCAATTATTTAAAAATTTCAATGCCATTTGTTTTCACAAAATTATTTATGGTTTCTAAGGAATTGTATTTACTATACAATTCCTTCTTTTAAAGCTTTCACAGCAGCTTGTGTTCGGTCATCTACAACAAGTTTTTGTATTATATTACACACGTGAGCTTTAGCTGTATGTTCACTTATACTCAGTAAATTTGCTATATCATTATTTGATTTACCATCTACTACTAACTTTAATACCTCATATTCCCTTTCTGTAAGGTTTGCATGCTGTGAACGAAATGCTGCTCTACCTGTCCTCTTTATGGGTAACGTTGTTCCTCCCTTTTCTCTTATTGCCGGTACTATATGGGGGTCTAACCATACTGCTCCGTTATTTACTGATTTTAATATCATTTTTAATATTTCCGTATTTATGTCTTTTACAATATATGCATATATCCCAAGTGATAATGCTGACATTACTTCTGTTATATCTGTATGTGATGTTAATATTACAATCTTTTGGGACGGATTTTTCTCTAAAATCTCTTTACTTGCTTTAATTCCACTTATGTCAGAAAAGCCTATATCCATTATTATAATATCAGGTTTATGTATATTTGCTTTCTCTATAGCTTCTTTTCCACTTGTAGCTTCTGCTGTTACTTGAAATGCACCATCTTCTTCAAAAAGTGTCTTTAATCCTACCCTCATTAATTTATGATCTTCTGCAATCATAAGACTTATTTGTTTTTTCATATCATATCCCCTCTCACATTAACACTATAAAACCTTATCGTTAAATCTCAATTACTCTCAATATACTTTGAAAGCTTAATCATTTATCCTTAAAAATTCATAAATAAAAAAATATTTAGGTTTCAAAAAAAGTGAAAAATACTTTTATAAATATTTTTTGAAAAATCTGATTTGATAAAAAGTTTTTACATTAAAAAATGAACCATACAAGGACACTTATTGTAATTTTGAAGTTGAATTTATTTCTTTGAAACAATCCTCTAAATATATGATAAAAATTTTTATTATTTTTTTTATCATATTATTTAAAATCAGGGTGTGGAAAGTGAATACAATAAGAAAAACTATTGAAATTATTAATAAGATTCCTGCAAAACCTCAATCACCATATCCACAAGTTTTATCGTGGCTATTTTCATTAGGAATTATGTTTGTATTTATATATATATGCGATGTAATTGGAATATAAAATCATAATTGATATATAAAAATATAAGCTTCTACTTAAAAAGATAATTCTTTATACAATTAATATTTAAGTTAATATTTTGAAATTCAAATATATATAGTTAAAGATTTTTGCTATATGTTCAATAGTATGGTTATAGGTTGTTCTATTTCCCATTTTATACTTTTACTTTTTTTATTTTACAATTAATGTTATTGGGTTACTATCTTTTTTTTTTTGATGTGTATTCCTAACTTATAAAGTACTAACTAAAATTGTTGATATACTTGGTTATAATATTAAAATTGAACGTAGAAAACAGTAATTTTTTTAAAAATGTTCAACTAATATAGTAAAAATCTTTAAGTCCTACTATATTTTATAACAATCGTATCGTGTAATATATAGTATAAATAATATTTTTTACACAATTTTTTGTTATAATAGTTTTGAGGTGGAGTATGAATTTTGATTTTATAAAAAAGCATTCTGATATTTTTACATTTTTAGGACTTTGCATAATTTTTTATTTGATATTCTTTTTCGGGATTGGTTCGTATCCATTGATGGATATTGATGAAACCAGATATGCCTCTATGGCACATGATATGTTTAAATCAAAAGATTTTATGACTTTATATTTAAATGGAGAATATTTTTTTGAAAAACCTCCTTTATATTTTTGGTTAGAATGTTTATCTTTTGGATTATTCGGCAAAGTATCTGAATTCACAGTTAGATTTCCTTTTGCAATGCTTGGAACATTAACATCTTTTTTGGTATATTTTATTGGTAAAAAAGTTGTTTCAAGAAAATTTGGTATTATTTCTTCTCTTATTCTTGCGACATCGGCTGAATTCTTTATTTTATCAAAATTTGCAATTTTAGATATAGTTCTTTGCTTTTGTACTGCGTTTTCAATATTTTTTGGTTTTATGACATTATTTTGTGAAGAAAAAAACAAAAAATATTTTTGGTGGTTATTCTATATTTTTTCAGGGCTTGCTGTTCTTGCAAAAGGTATTCCCGGTTTTGTTCTTCCTTTTGGAACAATGTTTTTTGCGTATATTACAGCAAAAAAATTCAAAGAGCTTTTTAAACCTATATTTTTTGTTCCAGGTACTTTAATATTTCTTGCAATAGTCATACCCTGGCATGTATTGATGCTGCAAAAACATGACCCATTATTTTTCAATGAATATATTATGAAACATCATATTGCAAGATTTACAACATCTGCAGATTTAGGTAGAAAACAACCGTTTTACTTTTTCTTTTTAACGATATTAGTAGGCTTTTTCCCTTGGATTATTCCGTTTATTGCAAATTGTAAGAATTTGGCATTTAAAATAATTCAAGTTTTTAAAGGTGGTTTTGATTTTGAAAAGTTTAACAATATACAAAAATTTATGACATTAAATGCTATTGCTGCAATTTTGACACTTGTATTTTTTTCAGCTTCAAGTTCAAAGCTCGTAACTTATATTTTACCAATTTACCCTTTTTTGGCTTGTATAACAGCAAAAACAGTTATAGATTTAGAAACTTATAAAAAAGAGGAATATAACTTTTTTATAAGTTTAACTACTCCTGTGTTGGGTATTATTTTTATAATTGCTGGTTTAGCAATTCCTTATATTATTATGCCGTTTTTTCCATCGGAAATAGAAAATTTTGCATTCAAATTAGTACCGTTTGCACCAATCTTCTTTATTGGGGGAATATTATTATTGTTTTTTTCTATCAAAAATTACAGAAAACAATTATTTTTTTCTGCTGTAGCAATTATGACAGCACTTTCATCTATAGGTATTCCAACAGCTTTTAATTTTGATTATCTATTCGGGCAAAACGATTTGATGAAATTTGCAAAATATGCTAAGGAAAATAATTGTCAACTTGCATCTTTCGGCTTTGGACGAAGATTTTCTCTGAACTATTATTATGGGAAACACGTAATCTACGAACAATTTCCGTTATATGACAGACTTAACAATTTGCTTAAAGATAAAAATACTGTTATAGTAGTAAAAAATAAAGATTTGGAAGAATATAAAAAACAAGCTGATTTTGATGTTATAAATAGTGGTAGTGATATCAAATATTCTTTAATAAAGGGTAGAGAATGAAAGTTATAATAAATGCCGATGATTTTGGAATGAGCAGAACCGTAAATCAAGCTATTGTTGATGGTTACAACAACGGCATTTTAACAAGTACCTGTATTATGGCTAATATGCCCTCGTTTGAAGATGCAATACGAAAGTTAAAAGATATTGAAGGTATTGGACTTGGTATTCATTTGAATATTATAGAACATAAAACTATTCTTAAAACTCGTGAAAAAAATAGTAAATTGTATGATAAAGACGGCAAATTTAATAATGGATTTATTCAAATGATTGTAAAATCTTTTGATGACGATTTTATGTTTGAAGTTGAACAAGAATTTAGAACACAAATTGAATCAGTTTTAGAATATGCAAAACCAGACCATCTTGATTCTCACGTTCATATTCATGCAATTCCTAAAATTTTCGATTTGGTATGCAGGTTAGCTAAAGAATATGGAATTCCATGTGTTAGAACACAGTTTGAACATATTTATTTTTCCGGAAATAAAAATGTCTTTTTACAACCAAAATATTATATAAATCTTATTAAAATTGCTATTTTAAATTTTTTCACATTAATTAATAAACATACTTTAACAAAATATAACTTAAAATCTAATGATTGTGTTATTGGAGTGGGTTATACTTCTATGATGAATGAAGATACTATCTTTCAAGGGGTAGAAAAAATCAAACATTCAGAAGAAAAATTGGAAATTATATGCCACCCGGATTTAAACAAAGAAAGACTATCTAATTATACAGAATATAAAGCTGTTACAAATAAAAATCTTCAAAACTATTTGAATAATTTTGAAAAAATATCTTATAAAGAATTGAATAAATAACATGTCAGAAAATTGTTGTGTCAAAATTGAAAAAATAATTTATGGAGGGGAATCCTTAGCTAAAATTGATGATTTTCCGTTTTTTATTGAAAATGGTTGTCCGGGAGATTTTGTTAGGATAGATATTGTCAAAAAAAATAAATCCTATGCAAAAGCAAAAATTAAAGAAATTATTGAACCTTCTAAAAAAAGAGTAAAGCCATTTTGTCCCTTACACAATGTTTGTGGTGGTTGTGGTCTTCAACATATTGATTATAATGAACAACTCATACAAAAAGAAAACATTGTAAAAGAAACTATGAGAAAATTCGGTTTGGATTATATCAAAATATTACCTGTCAAAGCTCCTAAAATTAATAAAAATTATAGGTATAAAGTACAATATCCTGTTTCACAGACAAAAGTTTCAAAAAAAATTATTGCCGGATATTTTAAAAAAGGAACACATGAGGCAGTTAATATTAAATTTTGTCCTGTCCAGCCTGCTATTTTGGACGAATTAACTGATTTAATCAGACAGAAAGCTTTTGATTTGAATATTGAAGGGTATAATGAGAAAAATCATTCGGGTCTTTTAAGACATATAATTTATAGAGTTTCAAAATATAATAATAATATACTTGTTATTTTAGTTTTAAATTCTAATAAAATAGATTCTCAAATATTAAAACTTGCAGAATATATAAAACAATTTAAAAATATTGTCGGCATAGTTGCAAATTTCAATACCCAAAAGACTAATGTTATTACAGGTAAAAATAGTAAAATTGTTATTGGAAAGGATTTTATAACTGAAAAAATCGGTGATATATTATATAAAGTTAGTGCTAACAGTTTTTTTCAAGTTAATCCGGAATCTGCTGAGATAATTTTTAATACAGCAAAAGAAATGATACAAAAAAATGTCAAAAATCCTGCAATTTTAGATGCCTATTCTGGAGTATCGGCTTTTGGATTACAAATGAAAAATATAGCAAAAGAAATAATCTGCGTTGAGGAATGTAAATCTTCTACTGATGATGCTTTAGAAAACATCAAAAATAACTTTGCCGATAATATTGAAGTTATAAATGATGATGCTTCTAAAACTTTTGAGGATTTTGTAAAACAAAAAAAATTTTTTGATGTAGTACTTCTTGACCCACCGAGAAAAGGTTGTACCGAACAATCTCTTGAGTATGCGTCTATGCTTTCTAAAAATTTAATAATTTATGTAAGTTGCAATCCTTCATCTCTTGCAAGGGATTTAAAATATTTGGAAAATAAAAATTTCCACGCAGAATATATTCAGCCTGTTGATATGTTTTGTCATACACCTCATATTGAAAGTGTTGTATTAATAAGGAAAAAAGTATGATTTATACAGATACAATAATTTTTGATTTAGATGGTACTCTTTTAAATACATTAGATGATTTACAAGATGCAACTAATTTTGCTTTAAGAGAATGTGGTTATCCGGAAAGAACTTATGATGAAATTAAGAGTTTTGTAGGCAATGGTGTAGAAAAATTAATACGTAGAGCTGTTCCTAAAAATACAACAGAAGATAGAATTCAGGAATGTCTTGCAATTTTTAAAATATATTATTTTCATAATTCTCAAAATAATACAAAACCTTATGATGGAATTATTACACTATTAAAAAATTTAAAACGAAAAGGATTTAAAATAGCTGTTTTATCAAATAAATTTGATAAAGCTGTAAAAAAATTATGTGCAGATTATTTTTGGGGGTTAATCGATATAGCTGTAGGAGAAAGTAGTGAAACAAAACAAAAACCATTTCCGGATGGTGTTTTTAAAGTTATAGAATATTTAAATTCAGATATTAAAAGAGCTGTTTTAATTGGAGATTCTGAAGTAGATATAGAAACAGCAAAAAATGCCGGAATATATTCTATTGGTGTTTTATGGGGTTTTCGTTCTGAGCAAGTTTTGATTGACGCTGGTGCTGATGAACTAGTGGATTCCCCTGAAAGATTAGAGTATATATTATAAAAAGGACTTGCATTTTATAATGTAAGTCCTTTTTATATTTTTATTTTAT
>JAFQYI010000213.1 GCA_017406505.1 bacterium | reverse complement strand
CATCTGCCAAAGATTGTTTTTCTCTTTCAAAATTTTTAAAAGCTTCTTCTAATGCTTCCTGCTTTTCTTTTTCAAATTCTCTTTTAGCATCGTTATACACTTTATCATTATCTTCTCGCAAAATTTTGTCAAATTCTGCTTTAGCATTAGCATATACTTCATCTGCCAAAGCTTGTTTCTCTCTTTCGTATAGTAAATAATTTTCGTCTGATTGTTTTTTAAAATCGTTAGTCATTGTCTCTTTTATAGCAATTATTTTATTTTCATAAGCTGCTTTCAATGTTTCTTCTTTTTGGTTATTAATTTTTATATTATTTACTTCTATATTTTTTATTTCTTGCTCATAATTCTTTTTAAGATTATCAATAATTTCTTCATAAGAATTTCTGATAACTTCTGTTTGTAACCTTATTGCTTCTTCAAAAAATCTTTTTAAATTGTCGGTTTTTGACTGAATTAATTCTTTCATTTGTTCGGATTGCATAGATGACATAAATTTCATAATTTTATCATTATTCATAACTTTTTCATCCACACTTTTTATATATTCATAAATATTAGAATCACTATCTTTCTTCTTCTTTTCAGCCATGTTCACCCCTAAAGTTAATTTTGTATATTCAATTTTATAATATTATATGACAAAAAACAATAAGGTTTTATATTTTATTTTGCTACTTATTACAGCGTTTCATATAAGAATAATTAGCAAAATAATAACCCTATGTTATATATAGCAAAAGATACAATCCAAGCAATTGAACATTGTAAAAAAACAACAATAATAGCATAAACTGTACCAAGTTCTTTTTTAACTGTTGCTATAGTTGCTACACAAGGTGTATATAACAAAGTAAAGACTAAAAAAACAAATGCTGTTAATTTTGAAAACATCAAAGGAATTTGTTCTACATCGCCTCCTGTTAAAACAGTTAATGTGCTTACAACACTTTCTTTTGCCATAAATCCCGTTAAAAAGGCTGTAGAAATTCGCCAATCATCAATTCCTAAAGGTTTAAATATTGGGGTTATAATATTTCCTAAATTTGCTAAAAGACTTTGAGAAGAATTTGCAACAAGATTTATTTTTGCATCAAATGTTTGTAAAAACCAGATTATTAAAGTTGCAATAAATATAACAGTAAATGCTTTTGTTATAAAACCTTTTGCTTTTGAATAAATCAATCTTGAAACATTTGCAAAACCAGGCATTCTATAATTAGGCAATTCCATTACAAAAGGTACAGCTTCTCCTTTAAAGACAAAAAACTTCATTATAAATATAGAAACAATACCTGTAATTATTCCGATTATATATAAACTTAAAATAACCTGAACTTGATATTCTTTGAAAAAAGCAGCTGTAAAAAGTGCATAAACAGGTAATTTTGCTGAACAACTCATAAATGGGGTTAAAAATATCGTCATTTTACGATCACGTTCAGAAGGCAATGTTCTAGTTGCCATAATCGCAGGTACAGAACAGCCAAAACCTATTAACATAGGAACAAAACTTCTACCTGACAGACCTATCTTTCTTAATGCTTTATCCATAACAAAAGCTACTCTTGCCATATATCCACTATCTTCCAATAAAGATAAAAAGAAAAATAAAATTACAATTATAGGTAAAAAACTCAAAACACTTCCTATTCCTGCAGCAATACCATCAATTAGTAAAGAGTGAACAACCGGATTAAGTCCATAATCAGTTAAACCAGAATCAACTATCCCAACGATATACTTTATACCTCTATCCATTAATATCGAAAGATTTGTTCCTATTGGTCCAAATGTTATATAAAAAATAAACGTCATTATTGCTAAAAAGGCAATAACAGCAGTATATTTTCCTGTCAAAAATTTATCAGCCTTTGCTGATACCTTATAAGCTAAAGTTTCATCAGGTTTGAATACAGTATTTTCACATAAATTTTCTATAAAAGAAAATCTCATATCAGCCAATGCCGCATTACAATCAAGCTGACTTTCTTCTTCCATTGTTGAAATAATTTGTTCAATTGTTTTGATTTCTTTTTTTTCGAGTGAAAGTATATCTAATATTAAAGAATCACCTTCTGCTATTTTTGTTGCAGCAAATCTAACAGGAATATTTGCTGCTTTTGCATGATCTTCTATTAAATGAACTATTGAATGTATGCACCTATGAACAGCACCTGATTTTTCTTCATCATTATGTATGCAAAAATCATTTTTTTCAGGTTTTTCATCATATCTTGCCACATTTACAATATGTTCCACAAGTTCTTCCAATCCTTCATTTTTTGATGCAGAAATAGGAATTACAGGAACACCTAATTTCAATTCAAGCGTATTAACATCTATACTGCCACCACTTTCAGATACTTCGTCCATCATATTTAATGCAATTACCATTGGTATATTTAGTTCAATAAGTTGGAGTGTTAAAAACATATTTCTCTCAATATTTGTTGCATCAATAATATTGATAATACCATCAGGCTTTTCATTTAAAAGAAAATTTCTTGTTACAACTTCTTCTTTACTATACGGAGAAAGAGAATAAATTCCGGGTAAATCTGTCAAAATAACATCTTGATGATTTTTAACATTCGCATCAGTTCTATCTACTGTTACCCCCGGAAAATTACCTACATGTCTGTTCATTCCCGTCAATTTATTAAATAATGTTGTTTTACCACTGTTTTGATTACCAACAAGAGCTAATTTAATAAATTTTTTAGCAGGTTTTTTACTAATTTTGCTGTCTAAATATTTATTCTTTTCTCCTATTTGAGAATGCTCAATATCTTTAAATTCTTTATTCTTTTTTGAAAATATATGCTTTTCATGCACATCTTTTATATAAATTTTTGAAGCATCACTTTTTCTAAGAGTTAATTCATATCCACGAACCCTTATCTCTAAAGGATCTCCTAATGGAGCAGTTTTTATTAAAGTAACTTCAACTCCGGGCGTAAGCCCCATATTAAGAATGTGATTGCGTAAAGCTTTATTATTACATTTTATTTCTGCAATATACGCATCTTTACCAGGTTGAAGTTTATCCAGTGTATCAATATTTTCCTTGTTATTCAGTATAGCCATATTAATTTTACTTGTTAGGTATTCCTAACAGCATTATATTGCGACATAAATTTTTGTCAATTAAAAGACAAACAAGTAATTAAAACCAGCTAACTACGGATTTTGATTTATGAGTATTTCTTATACCTTTTTTATAATACTCATCATAATTTGAAGCAAGTTCTTCATTTAATTTTTTTATTTCGTTTTCAACTTTAAGTCTAATTTCTTCCATTTGTTCATCATTAGCATCGGCAGGAACATCTATAGGTTCACCATAAAGAGCAACAGCCTTAACAAACAATAAAGGAATCAAAAGTTTATCCCATGTCGGAAGTTTTAAAATACATTTTGATTTAGTTTGCCAAGCCATTGGGATAATAGGAGCACCACCACTTTTTGCAACTTGAACACAACCCATTTTTATAACACCAACAGGTCCTCTAGGTCCATCAGCAGCAAAAGCTGCAGAACAGCCTGATTTTACTTTTTCAATTAATTCCAATGCCGCAGATGCACCACCACGTTTTGAAGAACCTCTAACCGAATTAATTCCTACTCTGCCACCTGCTAATGCAACTAAATCTCCATCTGTAGAACGACTAATCATTGAATATAAATTTTCTCTATTTAGTATAGAATACAACCCACATTGTTGAGAATGTAATACAGCAAAAACATAATTATGATTAAATGCATCAGGATGATTTACATTTTTAAAGGTCATTAAATGAGAATTTAAAAGAAATAAGATTTGTCCAAAAAATCCTGCTATCTTAACTTTTATATTTTCTGAAACTCGTCTTGTTTCCTTTACTGCCATTTTAATACTCCTTTTTAAACTAAAAAAGCGGCGAGAATATAAATTCTCGCCGTCTTAAAAATAAAAATTATGCATTATATGCTTTTATTTCATTTGCAAGGTTCTTAGCATCTAATTTAATGCCGGGACCCATTGTTGTTGTTAAATATACTGATTTTAAGTAAGTTCCTTTTGCTGCAGATGGTTTTGCTTTGATTATTGCTTCAGCAAAAGTTACAAAGTTTTTCATCAAATCTTCTGTTGAAAATTGAGCTTTTCCAACAGGACAGTGAATCATACCTTGTTTGTCTGCTCTAAATTCAACTTTACCTGCTTTAGCATCTTTAACAGCTTTTGCAACATCAGTTGTAACAGTTCCTGTTTTTGGGTTTGGCATTAAACCTTTAGGACCTAAAACACGACCTAATTTACCTAACATAGGCATACAATCAGGTGTTGCAATCAAAGTATCAAATTCAAACCAACCACCAGAAATTTTTTCAATAATATCTTCTGCTCCTGCTGCATCTGCACCTGCTTCTTTTGCTTCATTTTCTTTAGCACCTTTAGCAATTACGCAAACTCTAACTGTTTTTCCTAATCCAGCAGGAAGAACTACTGTACTTCTGATTTGTTGATCAGCATGCTTAACATCAATTCCTAAACGCATGTGACATTCAACGGTTTCATTGAATTTTGATACTTCACTTGAAACTTTTTGAAGCATTTTTATAGCTTCAATTGCAGATGAAGGTTGTACAAAATCTTTCATCAACTCTTGTATTTTTTGTTGTTTTTTTGTTATTTTTGACATTTTTATCTCCTTTCGCGGTACAAACGGGAGTCACCCCTTCCGCTTAATTAATCAACTACGGTTACACCCATTGCTCTACAAGAACCTTTTATCATTTCTACTGCTGCATCAAGAGTTGTTGCATTTAAGTCGTCCATCTTGATTTTCGCAATATCTTCAAGTTGAGCTCTTGTAATTTGACCTACTTTAGTCTTGTTAGGTGCTGCTGAACCACTTTGAATGTTGATTGCTTTTTTAATTAGTACTGCTGCCGGGGGTGATTTTGTTACAAATGAAAATGATCTGTCTTCATAAACATCAATAACTACCGGAATTATGTATCCTGCTTGTGCTTCTGTTCTAGCATTAAATTGCTTACAAAATTCCATAATGTTTACACCGTGCTGACCGAGTGCCGGACCTACCGGTGGCGACGGATTTGCTTTTCCGGCTTGAATTTGCAGTTTGATTTTTCCTACTACTTTTTTTGCCATTTTTTCTCCTTTCGCGGTACAAACGGGTCTTAACCCTTCCGCTTATTTTTATGCAACCTTTCGGTTATACTTTTTGTATTTGTTTGTATTCTAGTTCGACAGGCGTTTCTCTGCCAAATATTGATACAGACGCTCTGAGTTTTGATTTATCAGGATATACCTCTGTAATATCTCCAATAAAATCTGAAAATGGACCTGATACTATTCTTACTTTATCACCAACTTTAATATCAAGTTCAACTTTCGTTACCGTTGTTTGTGCTTTATATAAGATTTTCTTTATTTCGCTATCTTTTGCCGGTATCGGTTTCTTCGCCGAACCTACAAACTTGGTTACACCTGCCGTATGACGTACTACATACCAACTGTCTTCGTCCATTATCATTTCTACTAAAACATATCCGGGATATATTTTTTCTTCTCGTTCTGTTTTCTTTCCGTCTTTTATTTTCGTTACAGGCTTTTGGGGAACTTCTACACGGAAAATCTTTTCTCCCATGTTCATATATTCCACACGCTTTTCAAGATTTGTCTTTACCTTATTTTCATATCCGGAATACGTATGAACAACATACCATCTCTTTTTAGGCATATCTTTCTTTGCAGAAACACTTTCCGTATTTTCATTTGATATTTCGTTATTTTCTGTAGTCATCTTTTTTCCTGTCTCTTTAAAAACTTAAATCTTTGGTAAAAAACCTAACATCCACTTAAAAATTAAATCCAATGCCAAAATCATAACCGTAAATATTGTCGTTACTATTATTACATATATTGTTTCCGTAACAACCTGCTGTTTTGATGGCCAAGTAATCTTACCCCACTCGGACTTTACTCCTTTTAAGTATACTTTAAGATTTTCAAAAAAAGCATTTTTATTATCTAATGATTCAGCCATTGTTCCTCTGTTTCCGTAAATCGCGCCCTGAAGGACTCGAACCCTCGACATCCGGTTTTGGAGACCGACGTTCTACCAGCTGAACTAAGGACGCTCTTTTACTACTTATTATTTCGTTTCTTTATGTTTTGTGTGTCTTTTACATTTTGGACAATACTTGTTTAATTCAAGTCTTTCCTTTATATTTTTCTTATTCTTAGTAGTGGTGTAATTTCTTTCTTTGCAATCTTCGCATGCCATTACTACCATTCTGTCTACTTTTCCTTTGATACCCATCTTATCACCTTCTATATCTTTTATTATAAGACATGCCAAAATTTATAGAATATTACTATTCTATATAAAATGGTTTATTGTCATATTAATCATAAAACAAACATAAAAATTGTCAAAGCTTTATTTTTCCTTATATAATAAGAAATTGTTATATTCCTGAACCTTTCATTCCTATGCCTTTTAATTTTTTTTCAAGTCGCCTGTACCAATGCAATCTTCTCTGAAATACATATCTGTATCCTTTAAGTTCACCCTTTGAAAGATTTTCCAACTGGTTATCACAAAGTTCTGTAAATTCTTTTTCCAATTCATGCGTAAAATCATGCCTGTTTAAATTTTTTACACTTTCCTTGGTTAAAATAATCGGTTCGCCTACTTCTACGATTACCTCAGGTGTATCTTCTCGTAAAAAAGCATAAGCAACAGCAACAGGTACCAAATTAACAGCACCATATTTTTGAGCAACTTTTTCGGCAATATATGTCATTCCAGTCTGAAATTCAAATGGTCTAAAATTGGGTGGTTTAATTATTCCTTGTGGAAATATCCAAAGACCTACTTTAGGGTGAGTTCCCAAATCATCAACTGCATATTTTAAAGATTTCATAGCTTCCTGAGGTGAACGTTTATTTACAGGAAATGCTCCGACTCTTGCAAAAAGTGGAAATCTGTTCATTTCCTCAACCATCATTCTCGTCGTTACATCAAAAACTCTCCTCATCATATTATATCCGACAATTCCGTCCCACCAATTTCCATGAGGAGCATAAAAAATAGTTGCTACATCTTTATTTCTGTTTTCGTAACGCTGTTCATTTTTTACAAGCATTGAATGAAATCTGTTTTGCAACATATTATAAAAAAATAAATCTGCTATTTTTTGCCAGAAAGGTATATTTCTTGCCGGTCTAAACTTTTCCTCCCGATTTCTCAACTTTGTTGGGGGAACATTAGAATATAAAGTTTCTGGACTAGTCATAAATAATTCCTGCTTTCATACTATCTACACTAATTATTCATTTAATTCTTTTATTGATATCGCCTGTATTTTACTTTCATCTTTTATTTGATTAAACGCATAATCAACTGCATTTTTGCAACAAATAGTTACTTTAAAGGTTATTTTAATTTTATTTTGTTCCAAACCTGCATCTTTTTTTGATATTTCTTCTATTTCCGGAAATTTTTTATTAATCATTTCAGTAACAGATATAAAATCTTCATCTGACACAATAACTGAAACCTTTAATATGCGATTATTCTTTTGAGTTTTGGGAATACAATTTCTTTCAAATATTCTAATAAGCGTCAATGTTGCAACTGAAATTAAAGCACATAATATCGCCAAGCTATACTTACCACAGCCACAAGCCATACCTACACTTGCTGTAACCCATAAAGCTGCCGCCGTTGTCAATCCATATATACTTGTTCCATGCCTTAAAACAGTACCACCACCAATAAATCCTATTCCGGTTAAAACTTGCGCTGCTACTCTTGCAGGGTCTCCCATCGGATAAATACTTAATGCATTTGAAAATCCGTATATCGATAAAATTGTAAACAAACAAGAACCTATACAAACAAGTATATTTGTTCTTAAACCTGCAGATTTATTTGTAATTTCTCTTTCTAAACCAATTACAAAGCCTAAAATTGCAGACAAAAATATACGGCAAATTATATCTCCGTCAAGAATAAAAAACATTGTATGCAAATCAGGCATATTATCTTACCTTACTTTTAGGATCAACTATATCTCTAATTGTATCACCTATTATATTAAATGCTAATACTGCAACAAAAATTAAAAATCCAGGCATTAAAAGCCATGGTCTTGTAGTTATATTTACAAATTCTTGAGCTTCTTTTAACATATTTCCCCAACTTGCATCAGGCTGTTGTATTCCCAAACCTAAAAAACTTAATCCTGATTCTGATAAAATATAAGATGGAATACTTAATGTCATCGCAACAATTACATAACTCATTGTTTGAGGAAGTATATGTTTAATGATAATTCTCATTTTTGAAGCACCTGAAGCAACTGCTGACATAACAAAATCTTGCTCTTTCAGTGACAAGACCATACCTCTTATTACCCTTGCAAATCCTGCCCAACCAATAAAAGCAAGAATTGATACTATTAAAGCAAATCTTTGAATACTTGTCATTCCTGCCGGCAAAATTGAAGCAAGTATTATTAAAAGATAAAAACTTGGAATACTCATAATAGCTTCTGCTATTCTCATCATTAAAAAATCTGTTTTGCCACCTAAATATCCGGCAATACCTCCATACAAAAGACCTATGGGAAAACATATAAATAATGCTAAAAAGCCTATTGTTAAAGATATTTGTCCTCCGAATAATAATCTTGAAAAATTATCCCTGCCATTAATATCGGTACCTAAAAGATATAATTTTCCTCCGTCCTCAACATTAATAAAATGTATATTACAGGGAATTATTCCTAAAATCTTGTATTCATATCCTTTTGTAAAATATTTAACTGCAAATTTTTTACTTCTGTCTTCTGTATATTTTATTCTAAAAGTGTTTTCATCAAAAGAACGTACAAAATTATACGTATATGGTTTTGAAATCTTTCCGAATTCATTAATTACGTATATTTTTGACGGAGGAGCATAAGCCGATTGTCTATCTGAATATTCTCTTGAATAAGGAGAAATAAAAACAGCAGAAAAAACTGCTATATACAAAAAAACAAGCACCAAAAAAGCTGTAGCAGCAATTTTGTCACTTAACATTTGTTTTAAAATTCCATCATCAGAATAAAACATAATTATATAGCCTCAACTCTGGGATCAACTATTTTAAGAAGAATATCAGCAATTAAATTCCCCATGACAAGCATTAACGTACCTATCATCAATGATGCCATAACTAAATTTATATCTGATTTTAAAACTGCCTCAAGAATTAATCTGCCTAACCCCGGATATTGAAATACAAACTCCGTCAAAGCAGCACCACTTAAAAGTGAAGCAAACTCAAAACCTAAAAGTGTAATCAACGGATTTATTGCATTTCTCAATGCATGTTTAAATATTACCTTGTTTTCACTTAATCCCTTTGCTCTTGCATATTTAACATAATCTGTTTCCATTACATCAAGCAAATTACTTCTCATTTGCCTTTGTAATCCTGAAAGAGATATTGTGAAAAGTACAATCGTGGGAAGTATAAGATGTTTTGCAATATCTAAAAATTTTTCAAAAGTACTTAAATGCGAATAATTATAACTTGTAAGTCCTCCAACTGGAAACCAACTTGTTTTTACTGCAACAATCAACAATAAAAGAGCAAAGAAAAATGATGGTATTGCCATTCCTATACTTGAAAATATAGTTAATAACCTATCTAACGGTTTTCCCTTATTAAGAGCAGCAGTAATTCCCAACGGAATACCAAAAATCCAAGTAAAAAATATTACCATTGATGTTAAAAGTAAAGTATTAGGAATACGTTCCTTTAATTTATCAGAAACTTTTTCTCCTGTAGTGCAAATTCCCATATCTCCTTTTGCAAAATTTTTTAGCCATAAAACATATTGAACAATTACAGGTTTGTCCAATCCAAGTCTTATTTTTTCAGCTTCAAGAGTTTGTTTGGAAATAGATGGATTTAATCTTAATTCTCCTAACGGATCAACCGGAGAAAGTTTTATTAATATAAAACCCATAAGTGAAACTATAAATAATAAAGGTATTGTTTGTAAAAATCTTTTTAAAATATAAAGAATTAATTGCATATCAATTTTTCCATAAAATCTTTAACATAAGGATAACACCATTCTGCATTATCGTGTGAACCATTTTCTTCAAGAATTAACTTTACGTTACTGTTTTTTGAAGCAAGTGATAATGCTTGTTCATAGTATATTTTTTCGTCATTTTTAGCATGCATAATTAGGATAGGACATTTTACGTATTTTATTTTTTTATCATTTGCAAAATTTTGAACATAATCGGCAGTTTCTATAAGCCATTTTATAAAATGTTTTAAAATAATAAATTTAAAAATTTTAATATATCTTGAAAATATAGAAAGAGCAGCTTTTTTAATATTTTCAATCGGACTTTCAAGAATAACGGCTTTAACGTTATATTTCAATGATGTTTGAATTGCCGGTGCTGAACCTAAAGAACGTCCCCATAAAATTATATCCTCTGCCGAAAAACCTTGTGAAAAAAGATATTCCATAGCTGTTTCGGCATCAATATATATTCCGTCCTCTGATGGTCGCCCTGCGCTTTTAAAATGTCCTCTGTACGATAAAAATAGTGCCCCAAATCCTATTTTTTTCAAAAATATAAATGTATCCTGCCATTTAGTAATATTTTCAGATTGTCCATGAAAAAATAAAACTACTGGCTTACCTTTTAAAGGTTCAAGATAGCCTGCATGCAATTTAACTAAATCTCTTGTAAATAATCTTACAGGTTTATAACAATCTTTTAATTCTTTTTTCATTTTTGAAATTTTATAAATTCTCGGTGAAAAAAACAAAAAATTTTCTGCTTTTTTTGTTAAATAAAGACCTATTTTATTTGTTTTTGGTAGTAAATGATGCCAAATAAGTACAAAAAGTTTGCAAATAACAAACAAATACCATATAAATATTTGAAAATATTTTTTCATTCAAACCCTTCTGTTTTGCTGTAATTAAGAGCAAATTAAGTTTATTATAATAATTTTTTATTTTTTCGTCTTGTTATTAAGTATTATTAAGCTTTTATTGGAATTTTTGACTTTTTACAAAAAAACATTAAATACAAATTGTCGGAATTTTTATTGATTAAGGAGAAAAGAATGGATTTATTAAACAGTATTAACTTGTATACAATGCAAAGTTCAAAAATAACTAATAATTTGAAAAAATCTTTATGTGAAAATGAAGAAATTATTGAAAAAACAGAAATTAAAACTCAAAAAAATACTGAAATGCAAGCAAATGATGTTCTAAATTTTATGGCAAACCAATCAGTTTCAATGAATATTAACATCAGTAAAACAATTAAAATTAATAAAATACTAAGTACAACAAGTACAGAGCAATATAATAGAATAGGAAATTTTATGAAAGATTTTGAAAATACATTTGAAGAGGGTCTTGATATCTTGAATACAGATTTTACTAATTTGAATTTATCGGAAAATACCAAAGCAAATATTGCTTTAAAGTCCATAGATAAAATAATTTAAAAATTTTTATTCCGACTATTAATTACTATTTTTAACCGTATAAAAATTATACGGTTTTTTTTGTTGTATAATTTTTTTGAGAATTGTATAATTAAGTAAAAAGTTATTAATGGAATATTAAATCGTGAGTTATAAATTATTAAATAAAAAATTATTATGTCCGGGGCAATATGAATATACAATAGAAGCTCCGTTTGTAACAAGAAATGCAAAAGCAGGTCAATTTGTTATTCTTCGTGTAGAAGAAAACGGTGAAAGATTTCCCCTTACAATAGCAGATGTAGACAAAGAAAAAGGTGAATTGACCATTGTATTTATGGCTGTAGGATATTCAACAACCAAACTTTCTCAAATAGAAATAGGAGAGGAAATTCTTGATGTAACAGGACCTTTAGGACAACCAACACATGTCGAAAAATATGGAACTGTTGTTTGTATAGCAGGTGGATATGGTGCTGCTCCTTGTTATTTAATTGCAAAAGCTTTTAAAGATGCAGGCAACAAAGTTTATATGATTTCCGGTGCAAGAACAAAAGATTTAATCTTTTGGCAAGATAAAATGAAAAAAGCTTCTACTGAATTGTTTATAACAACAGATGATGGTTCTTTGGGTATAAAAGGATTTGGTACGCAAGTATTAAAAGACCTTATGGAAAAAGAAAAAATAGATTATGTTATAGCTGTTGGACCTATGCCTATGATGAAAGCTGTTGCAGAACTTACAAGAGGCACGGGCATCAAAACTGAAGCAAGTATGAATCCAATCATGGTTGATGGAACAGGTATGTGTGGTGCTTGCAGATTAACTGTTGGTGGAAAAGTTAAATTTGCCTGTGTTGATGGTCCTGATTTTGATGCTCATCAAATTGATTTCGATGAAGTTATCAATAGAAGTAAAATTTATAAAGAAGAAGAACGAAAAAGACACGAAAATTGTAATTTACTAAAACAAGGAAAGTAAATATGTTATCAACAACAGGACAAGTTCAAAAAAGAAAAGACAGACAAGGGGGCATTCCGGCATGTCCTATATTGAGTATTGGGCAGCCTAGCGAGGTCTTGTGCATACAAGAAGGTTGTGGCTGGTACGTCAAAGCTTATAAGACATGTTCTGTATATTTGATAGGGCATAATGCCGCTGTAGATATTAAATTAAAACAAACTCCTCGAAAATAAAGAGGAGTTTGTTTTTATGAAATTACAATTCTCGTCTACCTTCTAAAGCTCTTGCTATAGTTATTTCATCAGTATATTCCAAATCAGAACCAATTGGAATTCCAAGGGCAATTCTTGATATTTTAATATTAAAAGGTTTTAAAAGTTTTGCTAAATATAAAGTAGTAGCTTCACCTTCTACAGAAGGATTTAAAGCTAAAATAATTTCCTGTATATCATTTTCTGCAATTCTATTCAGAAGTTCTTTTATTCTTATATCAGTAGCTCCAATTCCATCAATAGGAGAAATTACACCTTGTAATACGTGATATAAGCCTTTATATTCTCTGGTTTTTTCGATAGCAAACAAATCTTTTGTTTCGGCAACAACACATATAATTTTTTTATTTCTATTTTCATCAGAGCAAATTTCACAAGGGTCAGATGCAGACATATTAAAGCATTTAGAACAACATTTAACGGTTTTTTTTGCTTCTATCATTTTATATGCAAATTTTTCAACATCAGCAATCGGCATTTTTAAAAGATAAAAAGCCAATCTTTGAGCTGATTTTGGACCTATTCCGGGAAATCTTTGAAAAAAATCTGTAAGTTCAGCTATAGGTTTAGTATATTCCATTAGAACAGTCCGGGAATTTTAATACCACCTGTAACATTTTTCATAGCAGCTTCTGTTTTTTCCGAAGCTTTTTCTGTTGCTTTAATCATAGCTTGAGATATTAAATCTTCGAGCATTTCTATTGTATCTGTATCAATTGTTTCTGGGTGTTCAGGATTAATAGCTTGTGGTGTTAATTTTATACTTTTAAATTTACCTTGACCAGTAACAATTACTTTTACCGAACCATTACCTGCTTCTCCGTCAATTTCCATTGATGCAAGTTCTGCTTGTGCATCTTGTAATTTTTTTTGCATTTTTTGTGCTTGCTGCATCATATTTGCAAAATTCATAATCAAATCTCCCTATAATTTATATTAATGTTATCAATAATTAATGTGCTTGACTATTATACTTGTAGTAAAAATTTTTGGCAAGTTTTTAATTATTACTTAATTTCATTAATTTTTTAATATAGTTTAATAGAAAATTTTCTTTTTTCGTGAGAAAATTTTTATATATTTAAGTGAATGAGGAAGAAATTATGCATTGTACAAAAAATATAAAAGAAGATTTAATATGGGTTGGAGTAAATGATAGACATTTATCACTTTTCGAAAATGTTTATCCTATAGAAAAAGGGGTATCTTATAATTCATATATTTTAAAAGATGAAAAGACAGTTCTTTTTGATACTGTTGATAAATGTTCTGAAATACAATTTTTTGAAAATCTTGAATATGCATTAAACGGAAGAAAGCTTGATTATATAATAGTAAATCACATGGAACCTGACCATGCAGCAACTTTGCAAGATACGGTGAATAAATATCCGGAAGCTAAAGTAATATGCAATAAAAAGACTCAGACTATGATTAAGCAATTTTTTGATTTTGACATAGATTCAAAAGTACAGATTATTGCAGAAGGAGATACATTAACGACAGGAAAGCATACATTAACTTTTGCAATGGCACCTATGGTACATTGGCCGGAAGCTATGGTTACTTATGATATTACGGATAAAATTTTATTTTCAGCAGATGCTTTTGGTACCTTTGGAGCAATGAGTGGAAATATATTTGCAGATGAAGTAAATTTTGAAACAGAATGGCTTGATGAAGCTCGAAGATATTATACAAATATTGTTGGAAAATACGGAACACAAGTTCAAGCTTTGTTAAAGAAAGCTGCAAATCTTGAAATTAAGACTATTTGCCCTTTACATGGCCCTGTATGGAGAAAGAATATTAATTGGTTTATTGATAAATATCAAAAATGGAGTACTTATTCTCCGGAAATCAATTCTGTTTTAATTCTATCGGGTTCAATATACGGACATACAGAAAATGCTGCCGAAATTCTTGCCTCAAAATTAGCAGATAAAGGCATTAAAGACATAAAACTTTATGACGTATCAAGGGTACATCCATCATACGTTGTGTCAGAAGCTTTCAAATACAGTCATATTGTTATTGCATCATCAACATATAATGCAGGCATCTTCACTCCAATGGAAACGGTTTTACTTGATATAAAGGCACATAATCTTCAAAACAGAACTACAGCTATTATGTATAACGGAACATGGGCTCCCATGTCAGAAGCTGCAATCAAGGGAATTTTAGAGTCTTTAAAGAATACAGCTGTTTTAAGTAATATAGTTAAAATTACATCATCATTAAAAACTGATGAAGAAATATGCAAATTAGCCGATGAAATATTCAACTCTTTACCTAAGGAAAAAGTTGAAACAAATGCAATGAATAAAATTAATTATGGATTATTTGTTCTTTCAGCAAATACTGATGGAAAAGATAATGCTTGTATTATTAACACAGTAAATCAAGTAGCAGGAAATCCTAATAAAATTGCATTTTCCGTAAACAAAGGCAATTATACAAATGAAATGATTGCAAAAAGTGGAAAATTTGCAATTTCTGTATTAACGGAAGAAACACCATTTTCAGTATTTAAAAACTTTGGTTATCAATCAGGACGAGATACTGATAAGTTTAAAGATATAAACTACGTATCGAGATGTACAAATGGTACTTTATATTTAACGGAATACACAAGTGCAATGATATGTGGAAAGGTAATATCATCACAAGATTGTGGTTCACATACATTATTCATAGCAGAAGTTGATGATTCACAAGTATTATCAGATACAAAACCTGTATCATACGAATATTATTTAAAGAATATAAAACCGGCACCACAGCCGAATAGTGAAAAGAAAAAAGGCTATATTTGTAAAATATGTGGATATATATACGAAGGGGAAGAATTGCCACCTGATTTTATATGTCCGATATGCAAGCATGGAATAGCTGATTTTGAAAAAATTCAATAGATTTTAGAAAGAAGGAAGTATGAATTTTATATTTATTTCACCTAATTTTCCACACACATATTGGAACTTTTGCGACAGATTACGCAGAAATGGAGTTAATGTATTAGGAATAGGAGATTGTCCGTATTTTGAATTAGAAGAACCGTTAAGGAATGCTCTTGTTGAATATTACAAAGTAGATTCACTTGAAAATTACGGTGCAGTGCACGAAGCAGTCAGATTTTTTTCTGAGAAGTACGGCAAAATTGATTGGCTTGAATCAAATAACGAATATTGGTTAGAAAAAGATGCACAATTACGTACGGAATTTGATATAAATACAGGTGTAAAAGCTGATGAAATAGAAAATTGGAAACGTAAATCTTTAATGCATAAAACTTATGTAGAAGCAGGAATACCAAAAGCAAAACAACATTTTGTAACAACACTAGAAGAAAGTAAAAATTTTATAAAAGAAGTTGGTTATCCTGTAATAGCAAAACCTGACATAGGAGTAGGAGCAGCACATACATATAAAATAGAAAATCAAACCGAATTAGAAGATTTTCACAATAGCAAACCCAATGTTGATTATGTAATGGAAGAATTTATAGAAGGAAACGTATGTTCTTATGATGCTATAGTTAATTCAAAGAGCGAAGTATTATTTGAATCTATGTCGGTATTTCCACCCTCAATTGCAGATATAGTTAATAAGGAGCTTGATTTAGCATACTATGTAGAGCCAAAAATTTCAGAAAAATTACAAAAAATGGGCAGAAAAACCGTAAAAGCTTTTCAAGTAAAGAGCAGATTTGTACACCTTGAATTTTTCTGTTTAACAAAACCTAACAAACATATTGGAGAAATTGGCGATTTTTCTGCATTAGAGGTTAATATGCGTCCTGCAGGAGGATATACACCTGATATGGTAGATTTTGCACATTCAACAGATGTATATCAAATTTGGGCTGATATGGTTACAACTGATGCATTACAACTCAAAGACAGTGGCAAACATGAATATTGTGTATATGCAAGCCGAAAAGATAAACCAAGATATATACACTCACACGAAGAAATAATAAACAAATACGGAAACCAGATGAAAATGTGTGAACGCATGCCGGAAGTACTTTCAGCAGCAATGGGTTCGCAAATGTACACTGTTTGTCTGCCAAATAAAAAGGAGGCAGAAGAATTTATTAAATTTGTACATCAAAGGGAAAACTAAAATTGAAAGAATATATCTCAAAAGAATATAGCAAAATTCTTGACAGAGATTTAGAATATGCAGTATATGGAAATTCGGGAAAAGTATGTTTTATTTTTCCCGAGTTAAGTGGTCGTTTTTATGATTTCAAAAATTTTGGACTTTTAGACTCAGCAGCTCCATGGATAGAACAGGGGAAATTAAAAATAATATGCACAGACAGCATAGATAAAGAAAGCTGGGATAACGAAAAAGGGAATAATTTAGAACGCATAGAACTACAAGAAAAATGGTTTAAATATGTAATAGAAGAATTATATCCAAAATTTGTTCCACAAGGAGAAAAAGCTATGGTATCAGGCTGCAGCATGGGAGGCTACCATGCCGGAAATTTCTTTTTCAGACGACCGGACTTATTTGATATATTTTTGTCTTTGAGTGGTCTTTTTGATGCCAAAATATTTTTTAAAGAATATAAACACAATTTGGTTTACCAAAATTCTCCAATAGATTTTTTAAAAGACATGTCAAAAGATGATGATTTGATGAAAGAATACAGAAAAAGTACAATCATCACATGCGTAGGACAAGGTTTGTGGGAAGAAGAACTTTTAAAAAGTACAAAAGAACTAGATGAACTTTTAACACAAAAAGAAATCCCACATTGGTCTGACTATTGGGGGCATGACGTATCCCACGACTGGTATTGGTGGCAAAAGCAATTGTCATATTTCTTAGAAAAAATTTTTATACAATAGAGATAAATTATATTTATACATACATGACAACTAACAAAGAGAGCGATTCAAAAATTGAATCGCTCTTATTTTAAAATTGTTCATTAACTACAAATTTATTCTTATCCTTGTCCCAAGTTAGAATACCCCATTTTACCAACATATCCCTAGTATTTGCAGCCACGCTATCATTAGGATTATCTTCCAATGCTTTTAATACTTTATTTATTTCTTCATTAATATAGTTTTTGAATTTTTCAGTATCTTTACCACCATAAGCTTCGGCTATTTTGTCCATTACTTTGTTAATATCATCTTTAACAAGTTTTTTGGAACCTAAAACTTCTAAGAAACTGGTTTCATTTTCTTCATCATATTTATCAATGAAATCTTTAATATTTATACCAAAGTCATCTATAACTCCTATAAAATCATCTATACCATTATCTAGTTCGTCGCACAAGTATGTATATTGCGTATCTAAAGAGTATGTACATTCTCTAGTTTCTGCAGCACTGGCATCATCAACAGCATTGCCATCTTCATCGATTGGATTGCCATCTTTATCGTATTTTGTCGTTATTTTAACACCGTCATGATATTCTGTCACAGTATAAGATCCATCTGCAGAATGTTTAACTTCGCTAGTAATATCTCCTTTGCTATTATAGATTTGTACAGTTTTTTCTCCAGTCTTCACACCATATAAATTACATTGTTCTGTAGTTACAGTTTTTGTACCGTTATTATTAAATTGAGTTGTAGTTACTTTATCTTGTACCCACATACCTGTAAAGTTTCCATCTTTATATGTTGTTTCAGTTGTTTTTGTTTTCTTTCCGTTAGCATCACATTCAGTAATTGTTTGCTTAGTTGTTTTACCAGCATCGTTATATTCTTTATTTTCTCTTATAGCTCCCGTATGATTTCCATTTTCATCATATTGCATTGTAACTTTTTGAGTTATTTTACCATCTTTATTGTACTCATAAGATTCAGATACATCACCTTTTTCATTATAAATATATTTGCTAACCATATTTTTTTGATCTTTATCTGAGTATGTTACACTCTCTGTTTTGTTGTGATTTGCATCTAACTGTGTTACAGATACCATGCCGTTTTTATCTTCCCATCTTTGAGTATATGTACCATCTTCATTCTTAGTTTCATACATTGTACCGTGTTCATTTCCATTTATTGGTCGATCTGTATAAAATTCTTCTTCAGCAGCAGTATCTGTTTTGCCTACTAATTTACCATCTTTAAACTCTAATACAGGCAATTTGATTTCATCCCCAGTCTTTAATAAGTGACCTTCACCAATACCAGGATTTTCAAAACCATTTAATTCATCTATCATTTTATAAACAGCTTCATAATCACTTTGTGATAAATCAGGATATGCATTTGCTACAATACCCCATGCTGAACCATTTGGATATCTTTTTGTGCCATCAGCCATTGTTATTGCTTTTCCTGGTTGGAAATCTTCTACTTTAGCAGTATATGTACCATCATCATTTTTTGTAATATTCCATTGATCACCTGATCTAGGAGCTGTTGATGTATCTGCTGTTGTATCTTCTTTTAATATTCCATCTATATCATTTAAAAGATTTGTAATACCTTCTTCTGAGTCTAAGCCTAAATCAGCTACTGCTGCATCAATAAAGGCATTAATATCATCAATAGATATATCTCCATCTTTACCATCTAACTCATTAAGTACATTATATTCATCTTGACTAATTTGACCATCACCGTCGGTATCAAGTAAATTCATAAATAATGTATATTGATTTTTAACATCTTCACCAGCACCTGATGCCATATTATTTGCTATATCATCAACAGAAACAGTTCCATTAACACCTAACTGCATTAATGAATTAAATTTTCTCATATCATAATTAAATGTAGCTCTAGTATTAGTGTTATACTGTTGCATAGTATTAAAAATAGAATCTTTATCAAGCAGAGTAGCTCCATTTGTATTTAATTCTTCTGCTGCCTTTTTTATTTTGTCTAAACTAGCATCAGTTCTGTCTTTTCCATTAATGTTAAAATTAATACCCATCTTACACCTGCTTTTATTCACTTACATGAGTATTAACGGCTCTTTTGCATGTTTTCTTTAGCTTTTCCCTTTATTGTTGTTACAAAACTTAACATTGTGTTCCGAAAATCAATTATACTCTATACCATGTATTCACGAGCTTTTTCACAATTTTACCCCAAGAACAAAAAAATATAATTTATTTCTACCACGCCACATGTATATTTATATTCATGTTTGTCATGTATTTATTTTCGGTAATATACCATGACATAAAAATTTATAAACTTTCGTTTTTTCTATTTAAAAAATTCTACTTAAAAAGATAATTCAATAATTATTGATTCTCTTACTTTATAAACATGTTACAAAATATTAACAACACTCTCTCTTTCTTAAAGTTTTTTCATGCCTTGACGATATAATCTATTGTATAATTCTATAAGTATAGGGGATTGTCATGAATATTAATGATTTTGGTGATATTTACAAAAAAATATTTGGTAGCAAATTTGGGTTAGATTCCGGTTCAGAAGGTTCTTCCGGCTCTGCTGAAACTGATGCGTATGATACTAATTTGCTTGATAAAATCGAAAGCGATGGCTTCTCCAAAAATTCTAATAACAATATAACTAAAGATGAAGTCCTAAACTTCTTAAAACAATATAACATTAAAGGTATTAATGTAACTGATAAAAATGCCGGTCAGCTCGCTAAAATTATCATGAATTTGAACGCAAGCGAAATGGAACAATTAGTTAAAGGTGAAATTCCTGACAAAATTAAAGCATTTATGGCTGAATCCGAAAATGCCGAAAATATCCCCGAAAATTCAACAGAAACTGATGACGCACAACCTATAGATTTATCAAAATTGGTATCTAACAATAGCACTGATGGTACTAACGGAAAACTCAACCTTAAAGAACTCTTTGGCATTAGTAATGATAAAAAATTAAATCTAAAAGAATTATTTGGTATATCTGATGTTGATACTCAAAATATGATTGATATACTCAATACTATTGATGCAAACACACAAAAAATTAATGCTGCTCAAATGGCTATCAGACAAGAAGCCATAGCTAGAGATAAAAAATTAGACGAAATTTCATCTACTACAGATACTATCAATAATGCTTGTGATGCTATGGATAAAACCATCGATGATATGAATACAACTCTCGATGACATAGATAAAAAAACTGAAGCAATTGAAACAGCTACTCAAGAACTTGAAACAACTAAATCTGCTCACGAAAAAACTCTTCAAGATATTACAACTTGTGAACAAAATATATCCCTCTGGGAAGGTCAAATTTCCGGCATGCGTTCCAGTTTGTCAAGCCTAAGAAGTTCAATGTCAAGTCAGAGCAACCCAAATGTTAGAGCCGCAATGTCCAACGCTGCCAGCAACTTGGAAGCATCTATAAATCGTCTTCAAGAACAAATTAATAACGAAAAAAATCGTTTAGCAGAATTAAAAGATACTGAACAAAAACAACAAAATTCTATTAATGAATTAGAGCAAAATTTAGACCAATACGAAATTGACCTTGAAAAACTTGAAAAAACTCTTGATGAACAAATTGAAACTATTGAACAGTATGAGAAAGATATCGCTGAGTACGAAAAACAATTGGCTACTGCAAAAGCTGATTTAGCTGCTATTCAAAAAGATATTGACAGCTATAATAAACAAATTGCCGATTTAAAACAACAAAATGCTGACCTCAAAGCTCAATATGAAGAACTTAAAAATGGTGTAAAACCAGCTAAAGATGGTAAATCTAATAAACTTTCCGAAGCATTTGCTCAAACAGGAGCTCATTTACAAGAAACAGATGAAGAAATCGCAAAAACTGAAACTGTTATAGCTGACCTTCAAACAAAATATACAGAAACGGAAAAGAAAGTGAACGCAACAGAAACAAAAGTAAATACAACTAAAGCAAAAGTTGAAGCAGCTAAAGAATCTATTCAAGAAATTAAAGATAGAATTTCTACAGCTAAAGACAAAGTTGCCGCTGCCAAAGCTGCAAGAGATAAAAGAAATAAATCAAAAGATGATGACTCTGACGCAGAATAACCATTTTTCATAAATATTAAAAGGACATCAATAAGATGTCCTTTTTGTTTTGTCTTAATTTTTGAAAATTTACCATATAGAAAAAACTATATGCATACCGAAAAATTAGATATCTTGTTTTGTCGTTTCATCTTCTTCTTCAGCTTCATCTTTTGAAACAGTCGAAAATTTGATTTTCTTATCTTCCAAAGAAAGAAGTATTTTCTTCCCAGAATTAAAATTACCACCTAAAATTTCTTCTGCTAATCCATCTTCAACTTTCTTTTGAATTAAGCGTTTAAGAGGTCTTGCACCATAAGCTTCCGAATAGCCATCTTCTGCAAGATAATCTTTAACTTCATCTGAAACTTCAATTTGTAAATCTTGAGACTCCAATCTCTTAAACAAATCTTTGAACAATAAATCAACAATTTGCCTAATTTCAGGTTTTGAAAGATGAGCAAATACTATTGTTTCATCAATTCTGTTCAAAAATTCCGGCTTAAATGCTTTTTTCATTTCTTCCGATACGGTATCTTTAAGATGTTCGTATTTATCTTTTGCTTCATCATTTGCAACAGAAAATCCGAGTTTTGAACCTGTTGATATCATGCTTGCACCAACGTTACTCGTCATAATAATGATAGTATTCTTAAAGTTGATGTGTCTTCCTTTAGCATCAGTCAAACGACCATCATCAAGTATTTGTAACATTATGTTAAATACATCAGGATGTGCCTTTTCTATTTCATCAAACAGTATTACCGAATAAGGTTTTTTCCTAATAGTTTCTGTTAAATGTCCACCATCATCATAACCTACATATCCCGGAGGAGAACCAATAAGTTTTGCCGTTGAATGTTTTTCCATAAATTCTGACATATCAACTCTTATCATATTATCTTCCGAGCCAAATACAGCTTCTGCTAAAGCTTTGGCAAGTTCAGTTTTACCAACCCCAGTAGGTCCTGCAAAAATAAAACTACCTATAGGTCTGTTGGGTGCTTTTAAACCTACTCTTGCTCTTCTTATTGCTTTCGAAATTGCAACGACAGCCTGATCTTGTCCAATAACCCTCTGATGAAGAGTATCTTCCAATTTAAGTAGCCTTTCACTTTCTCCTTCTGTTATTTTTGTTGTTGGTATCCCTGTCATTGTACTAACAACTTCTGCAACCTGCTCTGCCGTAACAGTAGGCTTATTTGCTTCCGTTTCTTCTCGCCACTTGTCAGAAACCTCTCTTATTTTATCTTTTAAATCAGATTCATCATCTCGTAAATTTGAAGCCGTTTCAAACTCTTGATTTCTTATAGCTTCTTCCTTCTTTTTAACAATTTCTTTTAGCTGTTTTTCAAGTTCTTTTCCTTCCGGAGGAAGCATACTATTTTGTATCCTAACCTTAGAACATGCCTCGTCTATTATGTCTATAGCTTTGTCAGGTAAAAATCTATCTGTTATATACTTATATGATAATTCAGTAGCTGCAACAATAGACTCATCAGAAATATTTAATTTGTGGTGATCTTCATATTTATGACGTAATCCTTTTATAATTTCTATTGTGTCATCTACAGAAGGCTCCTCAATTACAATTGGCTGAAAACGTCTTTCAAGAGCAGGATCTTTTTCAACATACTTACGATATTCATCATTTGTTGTTGCTCCAATAACTTGAATTTCTCCCCTTGAAAGTGCAGGT
>JAFQYI010000212.1 GCA_017406505.1 bacterium | reverse complement strand
GAATGAGATTTAGAAATTCACAAGATCCTATATATGTAGCCTATGATTATTTGGAACGTCAGCCTCTTTCCAAATTGGCTAAAACTTTTGTTAAAGACCAGGTTAAAGGGGTAATTAAATTTATTTCCAAAATAGGGAAATAGCTCTAATTTAAAAAATGTTTGAAATCATAAATGCAGATAAATATATTCATTTATCTGCTTTTTGTATTTGCTTTTTCTAAGTAAAGTTTTTATTTTTATTGTCGATTATAACAGTATGTATGATAAAGAGTTTTATGAAAAATATGCAAAATCTTCATTGAAATTTTTTTATGAGGAACAATACAAAAATTTTACTTTATCTGAATGTCCTGATATTCAAAATGATATTGATAATATAGGCATAGAAGTTACTCGTGGCATTTCAGAATATTCAGGCAAATTTTCACGTCTATCTCAAGAATGCTTAGAAAATAATTTGCCTCTGGAACAAAGATTTACAAGAGCTAACAGAATGTTTCGTAAAAATTTCTTAGGTGTAATCCATGAAAATAATGCCTTTGTAATTGCTGATCCTCAAAATGGTGAAGATTATTATGAACTGCATATTAAACAAATCTTTGAAAAAATTAAAATCAAAATTGATAAATTGGAAAAATTATATAAAAAATTTGAATGGAATTGTTTATATGTTTTTGCCGAATATCCGTTAAAATCTCATCAAATATGGGTATTAGCAGATTTAATGTGTGCTGAAAATTTAATTCAATATGATATTTATTTTATTAATGCTCTTGATAGACTATATGTTATTAATGCCAAAGATAATTTTAATTTTACTAAACATAAATATACTGCCAAAGAATTATGTTTATTTACCTCTGAAGCTCAAAGCTAGTTAGCTTGAGTTCTTAACGGTATATCAGAAGTGTAAATTGGTATAAAATAGTGCTTTGTAGAATTTGTTAGTTTTCTGACACTATATACAGCTAACTCTTTATCACAAGTCGGTGATATCGTAATTGATTTTATTATTGATTCTACTTCCGGATTGGGCATTTCGTGTTCAATATGAGGGACAAAAATTCCATTTTGTATTTCAAATTCGCATAGCTCGTCGTGAGAATGTGTTCTTATTCCTATTACAATTCTAAATTCTTTTTCATCTGCAAAAGCAGGGTGTTTCAAAAAAATACTGTATATTTTAAAATTATCAATAATATCCCATAGGATAACTTGTTTTTCTTTACTATTTTTTGAATTTTTGTATTTTGCGTTAAATTTTAATATTGTATTTGTTAGCATTTGTTTTTGTCTGTTTACATCGTAACAAACACTTGCAAAAGAAACAAATTCATAGCCCTTTGTTTCTACACAATCTTGTAATCCTTTGTATGAAAAAGCTATGTTATAACCTGTTTTATCATTTGTTTTTGTATAATTACTCCATAAATTAAGACAATTTTTTTCTGTAGAAAGGCATAAAACATAATATTCTAAACGAGCAAATAATTCACTCTCTTCCTCATAGTATGTGTTACAAGTCATATATTCTGCACGAGCAAGGATTTTTTTATAAAACTCAGAATCTAAATCATTTTTAATATTTGGTAAAATTTCTAATATTAGTAAATACGTATACTTCATTTCGCTTTTATCATTTAAAAAGTATATATTTGAAAACCATAAATTATTACTCTTTAAAATACCTCTTAATGCTTTAGGAGAAGTATAATGATAAAGCTCTTTTGGTACTTTTTTCTGATTTTCTTCATTAAAATAATCGTATTGTGTTTTTCTCATAATATTCCTTGACAGTTATAAATATATTATAGCAGATATTTATAGATTAAAGACTTTTATCACAATATTTTTGGATTTTATTTATAAAATCATCAGATAAATTGTCATTAATAGATTTATTACCGTTTAAAATTGGAATAATTGCATTTGTAACATCATCTGTAATTTTAGCATAGTTAGAATTTACAGGTGTTGGTTTGGATTGCTTTAAAATATCTATAAAAACTTTAGCATTCTTTGGTTTTTTTGTTGTATCAAGAAAAATATTACTTGATGCAACGTCAATTCTGGCAGGTGTTATCAATCCTGTTTCCGTGAATTTTTCAGATACTTTTTGTGAAGATAAATATAATATAAAATCTATTGCCTCTTGTTTATTTTTAGAAGATTTGGATAAAGCCCAGCCTGATGCATCAGTTAAAGTTTTAGATTGTTTTGTTGAAGGAAATGGAATTACGTCCCAATCAAATTTTAATTTTTGTCTAAATATTGGAACAAGCCAGCGTCCACTTAAATACATTGCTGTTTTTTCATTTATAAACAATTGGGCTGAAGTCATAGATGACAACTCCCAATTATGTGGAATTGATTTATCCTTATTTATCATATCTGTATATAATTTTAGTCCTTTTATACTTTCAGGTTTATTTATAATAATATTATTTCCATCATCGGATAAAATTCCACCATTAAAGTATTCTAAATAATACAGCCAAAAAACCGGATTACTTTCATAGTTTAGCCCAAAATGCTTTTTATTAGTGTGCCTTTTTGCATATAATCTTAAATCTTCAATTGTTTTAATTTGGTCTGAATTTTTTACAATATTTTTGTTTACATATATTACTAAATTGGAAATATCCCTTGGGATAGCATAAATTTTATCATTGTAGCTAAAACAATCCAAAGAACTTTTGTAGAATACTTTTTTATCAATAATAGATGATAAATCTTCCAGTAAACCTGATTTAATATATAATGGAGCATAAGTGTTATTTATAAAAACAACATCAGGTGCTGTTTTTGATGCATATAGAAGGTGTAATTTTCTAAAATAATTTTCTGGAACATGTATAAATTCTATTTTTACTGATGGATTTATCTTTTCATAATCAGAAATTACATTTTTTAAAATATTATACTCTGTTCGTGAACCCCAAGAAGAAAATTTTATGATGATTTTAGAACTATTTTTATGACAATCTGAGCACCCACTTATAAATAATATTGAAAATATTGTAAGTATATACAATATAACTTTCACTAATCATACTCCCCGATTAAGGATATATTGTCTTCTGTCACTTTAACTAAGGCTTTAAATTTATTTAGAATTACAGAATACGTTGCAGAAAAAGGTGTTTGTGTACAAAATTCCATAAATAATGGTTCATTGTCAAGTTCATCAGGATTAAATGTTTTTAATACGAATATTGATTGCATAATATTTCCTACTAATGAAACTTTATTTCCGTATTTTACAAGGCTGAATCCAACATTATCTGAAACACCAAAAGCATCGATTACATCAGGTTCTTCAATTATGTCATTATCTTCATTTATTTTATGAGCAATTGTTAAGGTTTTTCTGAAAGCTTCTATCAATTTATCATATTCATCAAGTTCTTTTAAGTTTTCCTTTTCATCAGAATTTTCGATATTATTTATAATTTCTTCTGATTTTTCCGGAATATCTTTTATCGGAGAAATATTCTCAAAAAATATTTCTTTTTCTTCAAAAATAATTTCATCAGCTTCTTTTATTAATTCTTTATTTTTAAGACGTTCAGCAAGGGACATTTTTTCCGGAATTATAGGTATCTTATTAATACTTGAATTATCTGCGTTACGAGCATCAAAAATATCAATTTTAGTATTTTTTAAAATTATTTTTGTATTTTCAAATTTTTTTTCTAACCCCGGTAATTCTGGAACACCAGGCATTAAAACTAAGTCATTTTGTGAAATAACAACTTTTACCAGTTCATCAATTATATTATCTGTTTCATTAGAAAGTTTTTCAATTCTACGTTGTTCTATTTCTTCTTCGATTTGTTCTTGAGTTTTTTGCGTTTCTACAGATTCATTTTGTATTGTTTTATCTTCTCTTTTTAACAAAGTTTTTAAATTAATATTCGTATTCAAATTTTGTAAAATATTTTTTAATAAATTTTCTCTTTCTTCAGGAACTTTTTTAGTTTTTATATTAACCTTTTCTTCAGGTATATTATCAGGCTTAGCTAGAAGCAGCAAGCATATTGCTGATAATACACCAACCGGAATATACCAAATCCAATTTGGTAAAGTATCTTCAACATTGTTGTCAAATTCTTCCTCTGTCTTTTTTAAAATTATGCTTGGTTTTGATGACTTTTGTGCATAAGCTTCAACATGAATAAAAGTGTCATTTTTAGTCTTAAAATTTACTTTGGTATAATAGTTATTATTATCCGTTAAATCACGCTTCTCAGATAAAATGATTTTTATATCAGGGTGTTCATTTTCATAAAAAATATCATTTTCATTTATAAGGGATTTCACCTGTGGCAAAACTAAAGCATAAGAACTATTTCCTAAATCTTTTAATTTATATTTTTCTTCGGTTTCATTACGAAATTTTAATCTGACATTATAGTTGCCGGCAAATGTTCTGGTAACAGTCATTCCTATTAAATAATTTTGATTATCTGTATTTATCTCACAAAATACAGAAGAACTAATCAATATAAATATAAATAAAATTTTGAAAAAAATATTCTTAATAACAAACATAACAGTATTTTATATATTTTAAGTCAAATAGGCAACTGTTAAGAAGTAATTATTATATTATTAGCAAAGAGTATTTGTATTAAAACTCTTATTCATATTCAAAAACTCATTTTTCATCATCATTAAAGCTTTTGTATTCATTTCAAATGTTTTTTGAACATGTTGAGGTTTAGCAGAATTTGTACCTTTAATAATATCCATTTCTCTTTGAATATTTGCCATTCCACTAGAAGAACAAACATCAAACATACCACTATCACCGGCAGATAGAGTACTGAAAGAATCTTTGTATGAACAACAACCGTTTGAGCCAAAGATAGACTTATCGGCAGTTGCTCTTCCTGTGGAAGTTAATGAACCGAATTTTCCTAGATTTGAGTTTTCGACTTTACCTAAAGCCATTTTATCTCCAAAATCTTTCTCTATATATGTATAAAGTATTTAAGAATATAAAAATTGCTATAAATTATAAATAATATTAAGCTGAAATATTATAATTTTCTTTTATAAAATCTTCAAAAATTTCAACGGCATCACCGACAAGTTCAACACAAGGACGTTTTTTATAATACTGTTCTGTTCTATCGCTCGGAATAGGAGAAGAAGAACTTTCAACCCCAGCTAATAGCTCCCTGCATATTATACTTCCATTTTTTTCTTTAAATTTTTTTGCAAGTTCTTGAATTTTTTTATATAAATCACCTTTGTCAGAAGCAGAATTATTTCCATTAGAAAAGGCTAAACCAGCAGCCATAAACATACCACTAACAGTTCCACAAACTTCTCTCATTCTGCCCATACCACCACCAAATGATGAAGATATTTTCATTGCTGTTTCAAAATCTAAACCATATTGCTCACAAAAAACTCCTAATACCGATTGAGAACAATTATAGCCTGACTTAAATAATTCCTTTGCTTTTTCTGAATATTCACTCATAATATTTCCTTTAGACTTGATAATATTATTTATTAACTTGTTGTTTTTTTCTTTTTTTTCTTCTCATTAAATCTGTAAAAGCTTCAAGTCTTGTGATATATCCGGCTTTTCCTGTCTGTTCGTCCATAATTAATGTTAATATTGGTATCTCACAATTTTCCCTCATTTTGGGAAATATATTTTGAGATACAATTTCCGGCATGCAAGTAAAAGGACTTATATGAATAATTCCATCTATTCCTCGTTCGTTGGCATACGCTACATCACTTACAGACTCTAAGGAATCTCCTCCTATATCTCTCATAAGATATGGCTTTGCCAACCTAAATGCTCGCTCTAAATGCGTTTCTCCCTTTTTTAACCATTTTGGAATTATTGCATCTTTTAAAAAACTTGAAACTGTTAAGCTCGTCCTCGTTTGAACACCCATTCTTCCAAGCTCTCTGTTTAAATTTTGATTTGAAAATTCATCTAAAACAATATAAATTTCACCTGTAATATCAACATACAAAACATCTCTCTTTTCATCTATAGGTGTTTCTTTTATCATTTTGATAATATCTGCCTCAGCTTTCTTTAATTCCTTAACGGATGCTGATTTATCAATTAATTCCAACCCCTTTATATATGCTTTTTCTGCTGTTCCGGGTTTTATTTCTCTTGCTCTGTAATATGATAATACTGAATTTATTCGGTCTAAAACAAATACATATCTGACAACCGTATAAATTGCAGATATTTTTTGAAAAATATTTGCTTTTGGATTGGCTTTTCCTAAAAAATCATACATTCCCTTAAATCCATCATATAATGATAAATCTAAATACCTATCTTTATAACCAATATCCTTTAGTACATTTTCAATTAATTGCCCATATTCTCCTAATCTGCATATTCCTGGAGATGTAATCATTGCAACATAATCACAACCTCCTTCTAATGCTTCAATAAAATTTCCCAAAATTAACTTATATGGAAGACATATTGACTCAGGGGCATACTTTGTTCCTATTGATAATGTTTTTTTATTCGTATACGGTGGTATATATGCTGTAACACCTAATTTTCTTAAAGCTGCCCTCCATGCATAAGATATTGTTCCCATATGAGGAAATGCTATTTTTGCTTTATTTTCAGAAGTCATTATACTAAACCTTTAATGTATATCCACCATTATCGGCATTTACAAGTACATCTTCATTAATTTTTTGTCTTAAATTTTTAATATATTTATATACATAATCTCTGGGCAATTCTAATAATGCTGCCATATCTTTAGCATATACTATTGCTCCTTTGTTTTTAACAAGATAGTCAAATATCATTTGTTCTCTTGGTATAAGAGGTTTTTTAAATGTTATGCTAACTTCTGATTTTGTTTGTTCAATTTCTACCGGTTCTTCTTTTTTAGGTTGTTCTGCTTCAACGATATTTTTTGTTTCTTCTTTTATAATATTTTCTACAGGCGTAGACTTCTTTACTTCTTCTTTTGAAGGTATAATACTTTTTTCTTTTTGCTTTTTAGAACTATTTTTAATATCTTTCTTTACTTCTTTTTCTTCAATTTTTATTCCTTCTGAAACCTTTGGTTTAACAATAGTTGTAGATTTAGATTCAAACATACTGCTTAATGTTATTGTTTGCAATTTTTCGTGAGGAGTATTATATTCTTCTGACTGCATTGAGTTTAATGAATGAGTCATAACTTTATCAATCATATCATTGGTTTCTTTTTCACCTTGTATTATTTTTCCCAATCTTGCGGCATATTCTTCTAACGTTATTCTCTCAAGAGAGCTTCTCCATTGACGTATTTCTTCTTTTGTAAGATATTCAGGCATTCCTATTCTCCTTGATTAATTCATTTTTTCTTTATGCAGAGTATCTGCTTTCGTCTAACTTCTATAACATAGCATAATTTTTTTCCAAAATCTCAAAATATTTAGTAAAGTAAAGATTTTTTTTTACTTTTTACATTTGCAACAAAAGTATTTACTTTATTTTTTTAGGATATTTTTCACTATTAACAAAGATTTGTGTTATTCTATAAATGGTTAATTTTAACAATAAGGAATATTTAATGGAAAAAAGAGTACCAAAATCTGTAAAGCTATTAGGCGTTATTTTTACGCTAATTTCTATTTTTTACGCTTTTTATGCCTCTTGTTCTCAACGAGGATTATTTATGGATGGTGCTTTTTATTTTATACAATTATTAAATAATATTTCTAATAAAGATTTCTCTTTTATTTACAATCCTGAAAAAAGCAGATTAATGGTTCAATGCTTACAAGAACTGCCGGTTTTATTTGCAGGTATTGCTTTAGGAATAAAAAGTAAAATTACTCTATCTACAATATATTCTCTTACTTTATTTGGATTACCTTTGTTGGCTCTTTGGTGGAATTATGAACTTACTAAAAGAACAAAGGAATATGCTATTTTATTTTGGAGTATTTTTACATATTCTGCTTTAATATTGTTATATCAAATACTGAGTGTTACCGAAACTATTATTGGTATTCCTTTTCAATTTGTTTTGCTCAACTATTTATTTGGCAAAATTAATTACAATAAATTAGATAAAATCGGCATTGCTTTTATTATCTTATTAATGTTTGGTATATATGAGCATACAATATTATTAGGATTTTTGCTTTTTGTTGCAACATTTTTCGTTGTTCTTAATGAAGAAAATGAAAGCAATATGCTTGTAAAAATATGGATTGGGGCAGGTTCTTTAGCTGCTGCTTTTTATAATTTTTTCTATATTATTTTCCATCACAATATAGTACAAAATTTTGTAAATTTTATTAAAATATCTACAGGATTTTGGTCTGATATATTTCATTTGAATATTTTATTTTCTATTTTAACAGTTTCATTTATGTTTGTTCTCTTATTTAAAAAAAGACCTCTTAAAAAATATCTATCGGCTTGTATTGGTATTCTTTATCTTTGTTTATTTATACATTGTATTACTTATTTACCGTTATATTTAAACCCGGTTTTGGAATCTTACCAAAGAGGTATAGTTTGTTGGATTGTTCCTTTAATATTTTTCGGTATTATTTTGTATAAAGCTAAATTTTCTAAATCAGGTAGTCAGTGGGTTTTAATCAATAATGCATATATACCTGTGCTATTATGTGGAATTTTTCTGACATTGTGGCAACTTATTCATACTTATTATTGGAATGTAAATATTAATTATATGAAAAATGAAATGGCTAATTCTGAAGAAACTCTATATATTCCTGATAAACATGAAGAAATCAGTAGTTTAATGAATAATCAATTAAGAAGATATATTTTACACGGAAATTATACTGCTACACAAATTATTTTTGATAAAAATTATGAAATTCAAACATTATTAATGCATTACGATTTTGATAATGAAGAAGGTAATAAGTCGTATAGAGAATATTTGTGGGCTTCTCCGGAAAAAGAAATTATCAATATACCTAATGGTATAGAACTTCCTGTCGTAAATAGCTTTTGGAATATAGAACAAGCCACACAGAAGCTATCTGAATATAACGATACATACAATATTCAAACATTAAATGAGGAAGATTTTTAAAATATTTATTTTAAGATTTTTTGCATGTTTAATAATGCTGTATATGTCGGAAGTACCAATAAAGTTTCATCTGCATTCGTAATTTCTATTGCCTTATTTAATGCTTTTTGTATATTTTTTTCAACTGTAATAATATTAGTATCTACACCGGCATATTTTAAACGTAATGCTGCATCATTTGCTCTGGTTCCAGAAACAATAATTGATTGTTTATATTTTTGCAAAAATTCAAAGTTGGCGTCCCAAATCCAAGATACATCACGACCATCGGCATAATCATCATTTAAAATTATTAACAACTTAGATTTTTCAAATCCTTGAATATTCCTTATTACTTCACTTGCACCAACAGGATTTTTAATTAGTTGAATTAACATTTTTTTACCGTTTATTTGACGCATCTCTGCCCTGCCAAAAACTGATGTATATGTTAATAATGCATTTTTTATAGTTTCTTGGTCTATTCCATTTTCTAATGCCATTGATATTGATCCAAGTGCATTATATACATTATATAATCCCGGCAAATTAATTTTAAATTCATATTCTTTACTATGGTTATATATTTTTAATATAGAATAGGTTTCAAAAATTTCTACAGAAGCATCGTAATCAGGTTTTTTTCTGTTATATCCACAATCACAATAATAATGACCTATATGTGCAAAAAATCTTTTATCATATATTAAAGGCTTTCCACAATTAGGACATACTGTATTTTCCGAAGGTGCTAATGAATTATTTGTAGAATATTTGTATTCTATATTATTTATACCGTAATAAAATTTTTCATTACAACTTGCTATATTCTCTAAAGTAGGATCGTCAGCATTGATTAGAACTTTTAATTCTTTATTTTTTTCTATAGCCTCTTTAATTTTTTTATAGGTAATATCTAATTCACCATATCTATCTAATTGGTCTCTGAAAAGATTTGTAATAATTAAATAATCAGAACTAATAAAGTCGTATAACTTTTGCAAATATGCTTCATCACTTTCAAATATCAGATAGTCAGATTTCTTATTTAAGGTTATTTGATTAGCCAATGCTGTTGCAATACCCGATAACATATTTGCACCTTCTGTGTTATGAACAATATTTTTGCCAGCTGTTTTAATAATATGGGCTAATATACCTGTAGTTGTAGTTTTTCCGTTTGTACCTGTTACTGTTATGATTTTTTCTTTGTTATTTTTTACTGCATCCTTTATAAAATCAGGATAAATTTTCATAGCAAGCATTCCCGGTGCAGATGTAGCTTTTGATTTTCCAATGGCTCTTATTGCTTTTATCGTACATTTACTTAATATTAAAGCTATTATATATTTTAGTCTGTTTTTCATTATTTTATTATTCCGGGTATTTAAAAACTTTTACTTATGTTTTATAATAATACAAATTGTAAAAAAGGGCATCAAATGAATTACTTAATATTATTTATTACTTTATTTGAAATTGTATTTGGAATTTTTTTAATTTTTGTTATCAATAGGATTATATATAAAATTGTTAAATTTAATAATTCTTTGCATGTGTTATCCAATATAAGAAAAATTTTTCATAATTTTAATATTGCACTTGGTGTATACAATTATAAATATCAAGCTGAAAAAAATACTGCAAAAGAGAATAAATTTCTTATAAATTTTGACAAAATTCTTAACTATACTCTTTTATCAATTTCAATTTTTGGTTGGTTAAAAAAATATAACAAAAATTTTTCAAAAAAATCTAATAAAATAAAACGGAAATATACCATGTTATAGACTTTCTTTTTTTCTATGTGAAGATATAATTCCGAAATAAAAATATATAATTAAGAGAATATTTATTCTGTAACCTTTAAAGCATCATTATGGGTTTGCTCTCTTCCTTTTATAACTCTTACTACTGTTTTTTCATTTTGAATTTTTTCCTTTAAATTGTTTGAAACATCATTAAAATTAACATTTTGATAAATCCAAACAATACCATATATGATACCTGCTAAAAATAATAATTTTAATAAATTGCCCATTATAAAACTCCTTTAAGTATTTGAATTAGTATAATTATTTCTTTTATTATATACTATTTTTGAAAAGAGTTCATTAATGTTTTTAACGTATATAGCCGTAATATTAAGAATTTTTTCTAATCCGATAGCAAATATGTATGAAAAAAAAAGTATCAATCAACGGATCTTCTTTATATACAAGCTTTTATTCATATTTAATTATGAGTTTATTTTGTATTCCTTTTACTTTAAAGTATGATTTGACTATATTGCCTTTTGATTTTTGGAAATATGCTTTAATAGCAGGGTTATTGTGTGCTACTGGCAGAGCTTGTATGATAAAAGCATTGCAATTAGGGGAACTATCTGTTTTAGGTCCAATAAATTCATATAAATCTGTTGTCAGCTTAATTATTGGGATTTTTTGGCTTTCTGAAATTCCCGGTACTTTTGGTCTTATAGGTATGTTTTTAATTATTTGGGGCAGTCGTTATATTTTTGATACAACAAAGGAAGGCTTTAGTTTAAAACTGTTTAAAAGAAAAGATATTTTACTTAGATTTGTTGCTTTAATATTAACAGGCATTGAAGCTGTTATTTTAAAAAAAGTAATTTTACTTTCTAATGTAACTATATCTTTTATGCTGTGGGCTTGGACAGGTGCATTTTTTACCTTTATTCTAATTTTAATTACTAGAAAAGAATATACACCTATCAAAAAAGACCAATTTCACCAATATATAATAATTTGTTTAGGTTTAACCATTATGCAGCTTTCTACAAATTATGTCTTTCAAAACATGAAAGTTGGATATGCTTTAGCTCTGTTTCAACTATCAACAATTGTTAATCTTTTATTTGGTATTAAGTTCTTTAATGAAAAAGGATTATGGAAAAAACTTTTGGGGACTGTAATTATGACCATAGGCTCCGTAATTATTATATTATTCCCATAATAATATTTTTATAATTTTTGCTTTATTCTTATACTTGCATCTTTTGGCATAACGTTTTTTATAGATTCTACAATTTGAGGATTTTTATATATATATTCTTTTAGTTTTTTCGTATCGTCTTCTAAATATTTTTCTATATTATCAGGGGTTAGTAATATTCCTATTTCTTTATTTTTTGATAGTATATCTTTTTCAACTATATTATTATATTTTTTTGTAATGTGAAGATTATCAACAAAATAACGACTTTTTTCATCTAAAGGAAATGCATTATATTCGTTAAATAATGAATAATCATAAAATGGTATAATGTCAGCAAGTTTTCTTTTAAAAGATAGATTATTTTGCCATTGTGATTTTTCATATATATGTACTTTCTTAGAAACATGAATGGGTGAATAATATACCGTTATATCAAGGTTATTTAATTTTGCATAATTAACAATCTTTTTTAATTCTTCAAATGGTGTATTTGGCAAGTCTTTTTTATATTCTTTTTTCGCAATCTCTTTAAAAGGATAAATATATAAAATTTGTTCACCTTTATTTTTTATAGATTCTTTTAATGTTTCAATACTATATTTTGTCGTATTCCAAGAAAAAAATAATGTAACTATATCTTTATATGTTAATTTTTCACTTTCAAGATTGGGTAAAGTATCTGTTATTTCTCTATTTGTATCATTCCAT
>JAFQYI010000211.1 GCA_017406505.1 bacterium | reverse complement strand
TCAGAATTCCAAATTTCATCAAAAGTATTTTCTTTAAGATTACCTATTTTGACAGGCAAGTGAAAAGGACAACAATTGAAGACATTCCAACTAGCATCAATTTCCATATTTAAAAAGGGTTGTGGACATATTATCATATAAAATTCTTTCCAATCAAATTTAGCATATTACATGTTAATTTACAATAAATAAAACTATAAAAACATACATAAAACTTGAATTAGCTATCTTTATTTTCAAAAATTTTTCTTATACCTGGAGACATCCCAACTTTGGGACGATTATATAAAATATTTTGATCTTGTATTATTTTGACAAATTCATTATACTCTGAATGATTTTTATCAGTTATAACATACTCGGGATGTTTATTATCATGACGATTTTGTACATCCAGATATTCATTAATAACAGGAAATGCTCCTAATTTTTTGGCAAGATCTAAAAAGGGTATTATTTCTTTATAATTTAATGATGTAACAATAAAAAACATATAAAAATCAAAATTTTTTGTTTTTTTAAGCTCGGAAACATATTCTAGATTATCTATTAATTTATCAAAGTATAAATCTCCGTTTAAAACCATTTTTTTATACGTTTCTTTAGTTGTTGCAGGCAAAGATATTTTTACCACATTTAAATTATTTTCAATTTTTAAATTATCAATATTATACTTATTAAAAAGAATTCCATTAGTAAAAATTTCAAATTTTATATTAGGATATATTTCATGTATTCGTTTTATTAAATATCTTGAATGCCTAGAACCAAAAGCATCTCCATGAGCATTTGTTACAACTATTTCTGTATCTTTTAATAAAGGTAAAAAATCTGTTTCTATTTTTTCATTTAGAAAAGCTATTTCTTCATCACTATTTTTCAACAATTCTTTACGACAATATACACATGCAATATTACACTCTCTATCATGACAAAAAGTTACATATTTTGGACCTTTCAAAATAGTTCCGTCATCTTTAAGAAAACTTATATCTTGAATATTTTTGGCTTTACTTTGTAAAGTTGTACATAATTCTTCATGACATAACGAATAATTACTCTTTACAATACATTTTCTTATCTTTTTGGCAACTTCTGAGTTCCATATTTCATCAAAACTATTTTTATATATATTCCCTATACTTATAGGTAAATGTCGCTCACAGCAAAAATGTAAATCTCCATTAAATTTTATTTCTAAATTTTCAAAAGGTTGAGAGCAAATATACATAAAACCTCCGATTTGAGATTAACATATTATTTAATATTTTACAATCAAAAAAATTTTTTATATCATTATTGATATGTTATATATTAAAAAAATATTTCAATACACAATATTAGTAATTTTTAGTTTCATATTATTGTATATTATATCTTTGTGCATGCTTAATCCGTCTATTGATACAGGAAGAGAACTTTATATTCCATATCGTATGTTAAATGGCGAAGTTTTATACAAAGATATTTTTAATATATACGGACCTCTTTCATACCAATTAAATGCTTTAGCATACCAACTTATGGGAGCAAAAGTCCATTCATTAAGAATTTTTAGTATTTTAAATATAATGATATTATTTTCTTCAGTTTGGTTTATTTTAAAAGAATTTTTTAACAAAAATGAAGAAGAAACCACTTCCTCAAAGCTAAAGTTTCCACAAAAAATTTTTAACTCTTTTATAGCTATAATTTTAATATCAACAAGTATTTTTAATTATATATTTCCGTATTCATTTGCAATGACGTATGGACTTTGCTTTTTTCTTGTTTCTTTACTATTTTTTATTAAATTTTCAAAAACTGAACTGCCAAAATTTGCTTATCTTGCATGTTTATTTGCCGGAGGTGCTTTTTGTTGCAAGTATGAATTTACAGGATATTTAATATTTCTTTTATTATACATAATGCTAAATAAGCAAATTGAAACAAAAAACGTCCTAATTTCAATTCTTATCACAACAATTATTCCTTTTTTTTCATTTAGTACACTATTTTTGCAAGGTATGACTTATGATGACTTATTAAAAACGGCACAAATTGTCAAAACAATGGCACATACTGAATCAATAAAATATTTATATACTAATTTCACAGGAACATTTTTTAATTTAAAAGTTTTTGGTATTTGTTTTAGCAAAACATTTGTTTTATCTGTTGTTGGTATAATTATGTACTTTGCAAACAAGTTTTGTAAAACAGATAAATTTTTAATGTTTATTGTTTCCCTTTTTTCTTTAATAGGAATTATTTATGTTGGATTAGTTGGGTTTTCCTTATTTGCAATTATAAATACTTTATTGTTTTTGATTTTTTTCAAAAAAGTATATGAAAACAAACCTGTTTTTATTTATATGTTATCAACTATTTTATTATCATTAAAAACATTTTTTGCTGTCAATATTGAAACTTACGGAATTTACACATTGCCTTTTATAATTATTGCTATGTTTATATTCCTTGAAAATATTAATTATACACAAAATGAAGAAATTAAACAAAACATAAAGAAATCGATTTCTGTTATTATAGTACTATTAATTTTTTTATTCGTTATAAAATCAGGAATTCAATCATTCCAAAAAACTAAAGGTTTTATATTGACAGAACCTTTGAATAAATTGAGTTATTATGAAATATTTACAAAAACAATTTACACATATCCTTATATTTCTGCGCCTTTAAATAAAGCGATTAAATATATAGAAAAAAATACTAAATTAACAGATAAAATTGTTGTTTTGCCGGAATCTCAATTTTTGAATTTTGTAACAAAACGTCCTGCTGATAACCTTTACGATAGCTTAACGCCTATGTATTTTGAAACTTTTGGTGAGTATAATATAATTGAACATTTTGAACAAACTAAACCTGAATATTTTATTTTAAACAACAGAGATACTTCTGATTATGGTAAAAAATATATTTGCCAGGATTATGGAAAAGAATTTTGTTCTTTTGTAAAAAATAATTATCAAAAGGTTGAATCTTTTGGAGAAAACAAGTATATTTTACAGATATTTAAAAGAAAAGACTTATTATGAAAATAGCGTTAATTAATCACGGATGTGCAAAAAACTTAATAGATTCAGAACTTATGGCAGGAATGTTGAATGCAAACGGTCATAAAATTACACTTGATGAAACAAAAGCTGACATTGTTTTAATAAATACATGTTCATTTATTCATGATGCAGAAACAGAATCAGTTCAATCAATAGTAAAAATGATTAATGAGGGGAAAAAGGTTATAGTTGCAGGTTGTTTGCCTCAAAAACATAAAAAAGAACTTGAAAAAGCACTTCCTGAAGTTAAGGCATTTTTGGGAACTTCAGATATTCAAAAAATTGTTAAAATAGTGGAAAATGTGGTAAGAGATGAGCAAATTTATGACGTTTCTACAAATCCACTTTATCAATATCCGGAAGAAATAGAAAGGCAACAAATAACAGTAGGTTCATATTCATATTTAAAAATTGCTGAAGGCTGTGATTGTGAATGTGGTTATTGCATTATACCCAAATTAAGAGGAAAAGCTGTTTCAAGACCAATCGAAAATATTGTTGAAGAAGCAGAAAAACTAACAAAAAAAGGAGTTACTGAACTAATAATAATAGCACAAGATACAACGGCTTATGGTAAAGATTTATATGGAAAGCCTTCATTAGCTAAACTTTTAAAAGAACTTGTTAAAATTAATGATTTAGGTCGTTTAAGAATAATGTACACATATCCTTCAGGAATTACTGATGAACTTTTAGAAGTTATAAAAAATAACGAAAAAATATTCAAATATATTGATATACCACTGCAGCATTCAAGCCCTGATATTTTGAAAGCAATGAAACGTCCTGCAAACG
>JAFQYI010000210.1 GCA_017406505.1 bacterium | reverse complement strand
TTCTATATCAGGATTATTCCATTTATCATTTGTTTTAGCCCAATCCAAAAGAATAACGCTTTCAGGTTTACCTGTTTTTTGTGCATCTGGAGTATTTTGCCAAATATCTTCTGCCTGATGAGGCATTACAGGAACTAAAATTCTTGTTAATGCAGAACAAATTTCGTATAATACCGTTTGACAAGCTCTTCTTGATAATGATTTTTTACCGGCTGTATAAAGTCTGTCTTTTACAATATCCAGATAAAAAGAACTTAAATCAACTGCTGCAAAATTTTGCAACGATTGGAAATATTTATAAAATTCATAAGCTTCAAAAGCCTCTGTTACATTGGCAATAAATTCGTTTAATTTATGCAATGCAAATTTATCAAGTGGCTGTAAATCTTCATATTGAACATAATCTTCTTCAGGATTGAAGTCATATAAATTTCCAAGTAAAAATCTTGCTGTATTTCTTGTTTTCTTGAAAATTTCAGATAACTGTTTAATTATGTTATCACCAATTTTAATATCATTTCTGTAATCAACTGATGCAGCCCATAATCTTAAAATATCAGCTCCATAATTCTTGATTATGTCATCCGGTCTAATATAATTTCCAAGAGATTTTGACATTTTTCTACCATCTTCTCCGAAAACAAAACCATGAGTTAAAACTTCTTTATATGGAGCAATTCCCCTTGTAGCTATAGCCGTTAATAAAGAAGATTGGAACCAACCTCTATGTTGATCAGAACCTTCAAGATACAAATCAACAGGCAACTCTCCAAGTTCATCTTTTCTTGCTTCAACTACTGCTCTGTGTGTAACACCGGAATCAAACCATACGTCCATAATATCAGTTTCTTTTTCAAAATTTTCACCGTGACATTCAGGACAAGTAAAACCCTCCGGTAATAATTCTTTAGCAGAATATTTTACCCAAGCATCAGAACTTTCTTTTTCAAATATTTGTGCAATTTTTTCAATAGTTTCTTTTGTAACAATAGGTTTTCCACAGTCTTTGCAATAAAAAACAGGAATAGGAACACCCCATGCTCTTTGTCTTGAAATACACCAATCAGAACGGTTTTCAACCATATTTGAAATTCTTGCTTCACCCGATGCAGGAATCCAATGAACTTTTTTTATTGCATCTAAAGTTTGTTCTCTGAATTTATCAACTTTAACAAACCATTGTGCAGTTGCTCTATACATAACAGGATTTTTACATCTCCAGCAGTGAGGATAACTATGAGTTATATCATTTGCTGACATTAGTGCTTTTTTAGCTGTCAATTTATCTATTACTATTGAATTTCCTTTGTAATATGGAATGCCAATCAAATCTTCATCATCAAAATCTTCACTTTTTACCCAAATACCTTTTTCATTCAATGGTGATAAAGTTTTGATATTTCCATATTTACAGCAAACTTCCCAGTCTTCAAGACCATGTCCCGGTGCTGTGTGAACACAACCCGTACCGGCATCTAACGTAACATGATCCCCACATAAAATAATAGAATTTCTATCATATAATGGGTGCTTAGTATTCATAAGTTCAAAATCTTTACCTAAAAGTTTACCAATTATTTTTATTTCATTTTCTTCTTTATGAATACCTTGTAAAAACATTCCGAGAAGGTCTGTTGCAACAACATAATTTTCACCATCAAGTTCGAATATTGAATATTCAAATCTTGCATTCATTGATATTGCAAGGTTTGAAGGTATAGTCCAAGGTGTTGTTGTCCATATTACGGCATATAATGATTTATCAGAGGTAATATTTGCTTTCTCATATACTTTTTTAGTGTCTTCATCTGTAAATAAAAATCTTACATAAATTGACGTTGAAGTATGGTCGGCATATTCAACTTCTGCTTCGGCAAGAGCCGTTTCACAAGAAGCACACCAATAAACAGGTTTTAAGCCTTTTTCAATATATCCTTTTTCATACATTTCACCAAAAACTCTAACTTGTTCAGCTTCAAATTCAGGCTTAATTGTTAAATAAGGATTTTCCCAATTTCCAAGAACACCCAATCTTTTAAATTCTTTTTCTTGCCCGTCAAGATTTTTCTTTGCAAATTCTCTGCATTTTTGACGTAATTCTAATGGTGCTAAAGCTTCACGACCACCTTTTACTTTTTTAACAACAGCATTTTCAATCGGTAAGCCGTGTCCGTCATATCCCGGAACGTATGGTGCATAATAACCTCTTTGTGATTTATAACGAATTAAAATATCTTTTAAAATTTTGTTTAAAGCTGTACCAACGTGAATTTTTTCAGAACTCAAATATGGAGGTCCGTCATGCAAAACAAATTTATTTGCTTTGTCACGTTGAGCAAGACTTTTTTCATAAATTTTATTTTCTTCCCACCACAATTGTGTTTTAGGTTCTTTATTTATTGCATTTGCCCTCATTTCAAGTGTTGTTTGAGGCAAATTTAACGTATTTTTATATTCTTTTTTTTCTTCCGTCATAATTTTCACTCTGATTTTGTACTATTCATATTTATTTTATTACAAAAATAATAAAATAAATATAATGAACATAATAGTACAAATATTTTCGTAATCTTTGTATTATTTTATTTATAATAAAAATGTTATGAAAAATTTCAATTTAGATGGAAAAATACTATTAAATTCAAGCAGAAATTGTTT
>JAFQYI010000209.1 GCA_017406505.1 bacterium | reverse complement strand
TTTTAATAATTTTTAAAATCTAGTGTTATAACAAAAATATATAAGAAAAGTAATAATTAAATGGAGATAAAATCATGGCAAAAACAATAGGTATTGACTTAGGTACAACAAATTCCGTAGTTGCCGTTATGGAAGGTGGTAAACCAACTGTAATTGCAAATTCAGAAGGTTCAAGAACTACTCCTTCTATTGTAGGTTTTTCTAAAACAGGTGAAAAATTAGTAGGTCAGCTTGCAAAACGTCAAGCTATATTAAATCCTGATAAGACAATTGCTTCTATAAAAAGACACATGGGTGAAAATTATAAGAAGAATATTGATGGCAAAGATTATACACCTCAAGAAATCTCTGCAATGATTTTGAGAAAATTAGCAGATGATGCTTCTTCTTATTTAGGAGAAAAAGTTACATCTGCAGTAATAACTGTTCCTGCATATTTTAATGATGCTCAACGTCAAGCAACAAAAGATGCTGGTAAAATTGCAGGCTTAGATGTTCTTCGTATTGTTAATGAACCGACAGCTGCTGCTTTAGCTTATGGTCTTGAAAAAGATAAACCGGAAAAAGTTTTAGTATTTGACTTAGGTGGTGGTACTTTTGATGTATCTGTTCTTGAAATCGGAGATGGTGTTCACGAAGTTCTTTCTACATCTGGTGATACACATTTAGGTGGTGATGATTTTGACCAAAAAATTATTGATTGGTTGGCTTCTGAATTTAAAAAACAAGAAGGTATTGATTTAACAGGTGATAAACAAGCTATGCAACGTTTAAAAGAAGCTGCAGAAAAAGCTAAATGTGAATTATCTTCTGTAGTAGAAACAAATATCAATCTTCCTTTTATTACAGCTGATGCAAATGGACCAAAACACTTAGATGTTCAATTAACCAGAGCTAAATTTGAAGATTTATCTCATGATTTACTTGAAAAATGTAAAAAACCTGTTGAACAAGCATTAAAAGATGCAGGACTATCAAAAGGTGATATAAATGAAGTTGTATTAGTTGGTGGTTCTACTCGTATTCCGGCAGTACAACAATTAGTTAAAGATTATACAGGTAAAGAACCGAACCAAACAGTTAATCCTGATGAAGTAGTTGCAGTTGGTGCTGCAATTCAAGCAGGTGTACTTGCAGGTGAAGTAAAAGATATTGTTCTTCTTGATGTAACTCCTTTGACTTTAGGTATTGAAACATTAGGTGGTGTTTTAACTCCGTTAGTTCCAAGAAACACAACTATTCCTGTTTCAAAATCACAAGTATTTTCAACAGCTGAAAATAATCAAACAGCTGTTGATATTCATGTTTGTCAAGGAGAAAGACCTATGGCAAAAGATAATAAATCATTAGGCATGTTCAGACTAGATGGTATAGCTCCTGCTATGAGAGGTATTCCTCAAATTGAAGTTACTTTTGATATTGATGCTAACGGTATTGTAAATGTTAGTGCAAAAGACAAAGCTACAGGTAAAGAACAAAAAATCACAATTACAAATTCATCAAACTTGAATGAAGCTGATATAGATAGAATGGTAAAAGAAGCTGAAGCTAATGCAGAAGAAGATAAAAAACATAAAGAAGAAGCTGAAATCAAAAATAATGCAAATAGTATGTTATCTTCTGCAGATAGAATTGTTAAAGACTTTGAAGGTAAAATTGCAGAAAGTGATAAAACAAAGCTTGAAGAACAAAAAAAAGCTCTTGATGAAGCATTAAAAGCTAATAAATCTGCTGATGAAATTAAGAAATTAACAGAAGATTTACAACAAACAATATATGCAATATCTTCAGCTGCATATAGTCAAGTTCAACAAGAAGAACAAGCTCAACAACAATCATCAAATGATAACCAAAAAGCTGATAGCAGCTCATCAAATAATTCTGATGATGATGTTATTGATGCAGAATATACAAAAGAATAACTAATTTATCAAATATAAAAAATGGGTGAAAATAATTCACCCATTTTTTATGTCAAAAAGTAAATAATATATTACAAATTTGAACTTAAATATATTTCTGATAAAATTTATATAAGTAAAAACACAGGTAAATTTTATGAGAGGAAGAATAGTTCTTTTAACAATTATAGTAAGCTTATTGGTATTTTTGTTTATATTTCAAAACTTTGTTAATACCTTTTGGGCTTCGATTACTATGATGATTTTTATGGTGTTGTATTGTGCATATATGTATATTGCAACAAAACATCAAGCTAGAAAATTGAAAAAAAATCCCCCCATTATAAATGAAAATTTTCGTCCTTTCATATCTATTATGATTCCTGCTCATAATGAAGAAAATGTTATTCGTAAAACTGTTGAAAATATTCAAACATTGGATTATGAAAAATATGAACTCATTTTAATTGATGACAGAAGTGATGATAATACGGCAGATGTTATAAAAGAAATAGCTGAAAATAATCCGAATATTAAATATTTGATAAGAGAAAAAAATGCATTTCCTGGAAAATCAGCTGTTTTAAATGATGCTCTTGAAATTGCTGATGGTGAAGCAATTCTTGTGTTTGATGCTGATGCAAGAATTAATCCTGATTTTATTACAAAACTTCTTCCTAAACTTGAACCCACAGATGTCGGTGCTGTTCAAGCTAGAAAAGTTATTAGCAATCGTAATGATAATTTTTTAACCAGATGTCAAGATAATGAAATGGCTTTAGATACTCATTTTCAAGTAGGTAGAGATGCTGTAAAAGGTGCTGTAGAACTTAGAGGTAACGGTGAACTTATTAAAAGAATAGCCCTTAACGATATAGGGGGCTGGAATAATTACACAATTACTGATGACCTTGATATGTCTACAAGAATGCAAATAAAAGGTTGGGATATTCGTTTTTGCCCTGATGTTTGTGTCTATGAAGAAGGTATTTTAAAATGTCTACCTCTTTTACGTCAGCGTAGACGGTGGATTGAAGGTAGTATTCGTCGATATTTAGAAAATTTTTGGTCTGTTTTATTCTCTAAAGACATGTCTTTAAGGGCAAGTTTAGATATGATGGCTTATATCTTCGAATTTATTTTACCTTTCTGGTTTTTTTCTGAAATAGGTTTTCAAATTTTTAGATATATAAAGTATGATGAAAATCAAATTTTATCATCTTTAATAGTTTCAGTATTTTTATTTATATTCTTTTTGACAGGATTAATATATAGTCTTAGAAAATACAACGGATTAAAACCTTTAGAAAATTTAAAACAATCTCTTGAAACTTGTATATATTTTCTTGTATTATGGTTTCCTATAGTTGTTTTTATTGTTTTTAAGATAATTTTTAAAGAAAAAACCATGGATTGGGGAAAAACTGTACATGGTCAAGCAAAAGTTCAAGAACCCACACTCGCAAAATAACTTTATTTGAGTATTTATAAATTATTTCGGAATGATACTTTCACATAGACAAAACGAAAGTCTATAAAAATCTCAGTTCCTGATGTTTTACTAATTTTAACATAAAGCATCGTAACTTTTCGTTTCACTCGCCAAACAAGCTCCACTTAATTTTTCAATAAACAAATCTACTGTATTGCGTGAAGTAGCTATTATTTTTATAAAATTCTATTTT
>JAFQYI010000208.1 GCA_017406505.1 bacterium | reverse complement strand
CTGAAAATACAGAGGGAGAATATTCTGATGCATACCAAATTTATAAGTATTAAATATAATAAGGTGAAAAATGAAAATATCAGTTATTACTGTTTGTTATAATTCTGAAAATGTAATTGAAAGAACATTGCAAAGTGTTGTCAGCCAAACTTTTGATGATTTTGAATATTTAATAATTGATGGTGCATCAAACGATAATACCTTAGCAATTATTGAAAAATATAAAGAAAATTTTAGTAAAATGAAAGTCTTTTCCGAAAAGGATAAAGGTATATATGATGCAATGAATAAAGGTATTGCTAATGCAAATGGAGATTACATAATTTTTTTAAATGCAGATGATGTATTTTTGCATGAAAATGTACTAAAGTTGGTTTCAGAAAAAATAGATGGTGCTAAAGATTTATATTATGGGGATTTAATATTTTTAGAAAAATCAACCGGAAAACTTAATAATCGCCGTCAAAATAATGTAAATTATGTCTATTTGTGTGGAGGAATGCTTTTTCACCCTGCAATTTTTGCTTCCAAAAAATTATTTGAAAAAATTGGCAATTTTGATATTCAATATAGAATTGTTGCTGATTATGATTGGATATTAAGAGCTTTAGTTGCAAATAAAGGAAGCTGTGAATATTTAGATATTCCAATTACTATTTTTGCAGATGGTGAAGGTGCATCTTCTAATCCAAAGAACAAAGAATTACACAAAAAGGAGCGACAATCCGTACAAAAGAAATATTTTTCTCCATTAATGATTATATTTTCTAATTTTGTATATAAATCTATGCGAACAGCATTGTCTTTTCCTGTTATAAAATGTATTTTGAAAAGACAATTTTTGAAAGATAGAAAAAATTAAATTATTTATCCACGTTCAATTTCAGTTGTTAAAAGTTCACCATAACTGTTAAAACCACCATTGGTTTCTTCTATAATAAAAGTAGTTGTAGGGTCTTCTTTTTTAGCAGAAAAAGCTTTTTCTTCAGCCTCATCTAAATCTTCAAATTCGCCTATTAATTTTGGTGAAAAAGTTTTACTGTTTTCTATTAATACTCTGTACATAATTCACTCCTTTTTATTTTTATAATACAATAAATATCGTTATTTGATACAAAGAAATTTTTATAACTGTTTAACAAAAAATAGGGATAAAATTATGACTCAAGAAAATAAAGATGCAAAATATTATACAAATTCAGGGATTGATAAGACAAATAAAGAAGATTTTGAGGGTGCATTAAAAGACTTTAATAAATCATTGGAATTAAATCCTAATTGGGCATTAACATATTTTTCAAAGGCAATTGTTTTTCACAAACAACTAAAATTTGAAGAAGCATACGAAAATTATTCAGAAGCTATAAATAAAGATAATAATATGATTGATGCGTATTATAACAGAGCACATATTCTTTTAGCTGATGAAAAACATTTGAATGAAATTAACTTAAATAAAGCATTAGGTGATTTGGAACAATCTATAGAACTCGATGATAAATTTGTTGATGCTTATTATTATCTTGCTGTTGTAAAAATGAAATTAAAAAAATATGCCGATTCAGTTAGTGTTTTGGATAAATTAATACGAATAGAGCCTGATGCAATACATGCGAAAGCATTAAAGAAATTATTACTTCAAAAATATTTGAAATAAATTTTATATATTAAATATTTTTGATATAATTAATTTAAAATGGGAGTAAGCAATGCAAATTCAAGCTAAAAATCTTGTTAAAATATATGGCGACAGAACAGTAGTTAATGATATAAGTTTTTGTGTTAATAAATCGGAAGTAGTAGGTCTTTTAGGTCCAAATGGAGCAGGAAAAACGACAACCTTTTATATGGTGGTAGGTTTGGTTAAACCTGCAAGTGGAAAAATATTTCTTGATGATATGGATTTAACAGATTTGACGATGAATAAAAGAGCCAAAATGGGGATTGGTTACTTACCTCAAGAAGCTTCTATTTTTAGGAAATTAACTGTTGAAGAAAATATAAGATTGGTACTTGAAATTAATGATAAATTAACTCCTGACGAAAAAGAAAAAAAATTGGAAGATTTACTTGATGAGTTTGGTGTGAAAAAATTAAGAAACGAATCAGCTGTATCACTATCAGGTGGTGAACGAAGAAGAGTTGAACTCGCAAGAGCATTAGCAGCAAGTCCTGAATTTATATTACTTGATGAACCATTTACAGGAATAGATCCTATTGCAATAGGAGAAATCAAGGAAAATATACGTCGTCTTTCAGAAGAAAAAGGGTTGGGTGTATTGATTACAGACCATAATCCGAAAGCAACTCTATCTATAACAGATAGAGCTTATGTGATTTTTGACGGTAAAATAAAAATTGAAGGCAAAAGTTCAGAAGTTGCTGAAAATCCTATTGCCAAAGAATTCTACCTTGGAAAGGATTTTACTCTTTGATGAAAAATATTAAAATTTTGGATAAATATCTTTTTTTACAAGTATTAGGAGCTACAACCGTTTGTATTTTGCTTTTTTCTATTATTTGGATTGCTCCGGAAATTTTATTAAGAACAGTTCAAAGAGTATTAAATGGAACATATACTATTGAAATGGGCGTGTCTGCTATTCTTTGTGAAATTCCTAAAATTCTTGGAAACGCATTACCTGTTGGGGTTTTCCTCGGCACATTGTTTACTTTTGATAAATTGAGTAAAGATTCAGAAATAACTATATTGCGTGCCTGTGGTGCATCTTTTTACCGAATTATTGCTTCAACTTTAGTTTTAGGTTTAATAGTTGCGGGATTATCTTTTGTTGTTAGGGATAAACTTATTCCTTATGCATCAATGAAGTATGATATTATGAAAAGATATAATGGTGGAACGCATTTTGTATTTCCTATAAAAGATGAAAAAGGCTCTATGAAACGAGTTATTATTGTTCCTGATTTTAGAAATTATAAGATAACAGATGTTGTTGTTTTAAATTTTGCAAAAAATACCGAATCTAAAGGAAATAGTGTGTTGAATACTATATATATGTCAGATTTTGTAAAATATAATGAAAAAAATCATAGTTGGATTATTAATGAAGCATTAACTTACAGAATTACTACTGAAGGTGTTTACACAAAAGTAGGACGAGCTAAAAATGTAAATATATTATCTGGTGATAGAGGTAAAAATGCCTATGATTTAATGAAATTTTCTCTTAAAAGAGATAGAGATATGACAAATCGTGAATTAAAAAGGTATATAAAATTATTAAAAATTGAAAATATGAATGATGAATACAGATTTATGCTGAATAAGTATTTAGAAAGATTTGCACAATCGTTAATATCTGTATTATTTGTAATTTTCGGAGCATTATTAGGATTTTCAAAGCCAAGAGAACAAAGATTAATAGGTTTTACATTAGCAGTATTGACAATATTTTTATATTATATAACGATGCCTTTTTTAGATTTACTTGCAGAAAAAGGGATATTATCCCCATTAATAACCTCATTTATGTCCCCTATAGTTTTGTTTTTTGCAATAAAATTCTTAAAAAAACATAAGGACTTATAAAATGCAAAAATTAGTTTTATTTATAATTTTATTTTGTTTAATTACACCGGTAAATGTCTTTTCTGCTGAAGTTGAGGTAACATTATTTGATATTCCTATGCAAAAAAATTTTTTTAAAACTGCATCTGAAAAAAAGAATATAAATAAAAAGACTGTGAAAGAAAATAAAATACAAGATATAACTGTTACCAACAATAATGGTCTTTATATATTTAAAATTGATACAAAACGTCTAAAAGGAGATATAAAACCTTATTATGTAACAAACCTTACGACAAATGAAGAAGTTTATAATGAAACAGGAGCAAGATTAGTAATAAATGCAGGATTTTTTGATCCTAAAAATCATCAAACAGTATCATACGTAACATTAAATGGTCAAGTAGTTTTAGATCCACACAATAATAAAAATTTAATGGAAAATAAACATTTACAGCCATATTTAGATAAAATTTTAAACAGAAGTGAATTTAGAATATTAAAGTCAGATGCAACCGGTGAATTGAAATATGATATAACAGCACATAATAGTCCGATACAAGAAGGATATAAAATCTTACATTCAATACAAGGTGGACCGGGTTTAGTTCCTGACTTAAGATTAAGCGAAGAATTT